>DATEGF010000120.1:0-34737 GCA_035280245.1 Allostellaceae bacterium | reverse complement strand
CGGCTGATGGATCTCGGCTGCTATCGCGGCCTGCGGCATCGCAAAGGATTGCCGGTCCGCGATCAACGTACCCACACCAACGCCCGAACCCGCAAGGGTCCGGCCCGGCCGATCGCCGGCAAGAAGATCTCGCCGACCAAGTAAGTGTCGGCGAAGCAGGCCCTTTAGGACGAGGTTAGACGAACATGGCGACGACGACCAAGCCCGCTGCTGCTGCCGCGCGTGTCCGCCGCCGCGAACGCAAGAACATCACCTCCGGCGTTGCGCATGTCAACGCCACCTTCAACAACACCATGATCACCATCACCGACGCGCAGGGCAACGCCATCGCTTGGTCGTCGTCGGGCACGATGGGCTTCAAAGGCTCGCGCAAATCGACGCCCTATGCCGCGCAGATGGCGGCCGAGGATGCCAGCAAGAAGGCCATGGAGCACGGCATGCGTACGCTCGAGATCGAGGTCAAGGGCCCCGGCTCCGGACGTGAATCGGCGCTGCGCGCGCTGCAGGCGGTGGGCTTCACGGTGACGTCGATCCGCGACGTCACCTCGATCCCGCATAATGGTTGCCGGCCGCCCAAGCGGCGCCGGGTCTAAGCTCGCCGGGCGCCGGCTCAAGGCGCCCGCTAGGTGAGGACGCGCCCCGCGTCCCTAGGATTTGAGGCTGCGACGATGACCGTCGCGCCCGAACGACATGAGGTTCCGCTCGTGCTGCAGAAAAACTGGCAAGCTCTCATCAAGCCGAAACAGCTCTCGGTCGAGCCCGGCGATGATCCCTCGCGCGTCGCCGTCGCCGTCGCCGAGCCCTTGGAGCGCGGCTTCGGCCTGACGCTCGGCAACGCGCTCCGGCGCGTGCTGCTCTCCTCGCTGCAAGGTGCGGCGATCACCTCGTTGCAGATCGAGGGCGTGCTGCACGAGTTCTCGTCGCTGCCCGGCGTGCTCGAGGATATCACCGATATCGTGCTCAATGTGAAGGGCATCGGCTTGCGCATGCATGGCGAGGGCCCGAAGCGCATGCGCCTCAAGGCGCAAGGCCCGGGCGAAGTGCGCGCCAAGCAGATCGAGACCGGCCATGACATCGAGGTGATGAACCCCGAGGCGATCATCTGCACGCTCGACAGCGGCACCAAGATCGCGATGGAGTTCACCGTCGAGACCGGCAAGGGCTACATGGCGGCGACGCAGAACCGGCCCGAGGACGCGCCGATAGGACTCATCCCTGTCGATGCGCTGTTCAGCCCGGTGCGCAAGGTCAGCTACAAGGTCGACAATACCCGCGTCGGCCAGGTCACCGACTACGACAAGCTCTCGATGCGCATCGAGACCAACGGCGCGGTGACGCCCGAGGACGCGGTGGCGTTGGCGGCGCGCATCCTGCAGGACCAGCTGCAGCTCTTCATCAATTTCGAGGAGCCGCGCGCGGCGGTCGAGGCGGAGGCGCCGAGCGAGCTTCCGTTCAACAAGAACCTGCTCCGCAAGGTCGACGAGCTCGAGCTCTCCGTGCGCTCGGCCAACTGCCTCAAGAACGACAACATCGTCTACATCGGCGATCTCGTGCAGAAGACCGAGGCGGAGATGCTGCGGACGCCGAACTTCGGCCGCAAGTCGCTCAACGAGATCAAGGAAGTGCTGGCGCAGATGGGGCTCCATTTGGGCATGGAGATCACCAACTGGCCGCCGGAGAACATCGAGGACCTCGCCAAGCGCCTCGAAGAGCCGTACTGAGCGGGGAAGGGGAGCAACCGATGCGTCATCGTCTGAGCGGCCGCAAGCTTGGCCGGAAGAGCGCCCATCGCAAGGCCATGTTCGACAACCTCGCGCATGCGCTGCTGAAGCACGAGCAGATCACCACGACGCTGCCGAAGGCCAAGGACCTGCGCCGCGTGGTCGAGAAGCTGGTGACCCTCGGCAAGCGCGGTGGGCTCCACGCGCGCCGCCAGGCGATCGCGACGCTGCAGGACACGAAGCTCGTCGAGAAGATCTTCACCACGCTCGCCGAGCGCTACAAAGACCGCAAGGGCGGCTACACCCGCGTGCTCAAGGCGGGCTTCCGCCACGGCGACGCCGCCGCCATGGCGGTGATCGAGCTGGTCGACCGCGACCCCGACGCCAAGGGGCTGGACTCCGGCCCGGTCGAGACGCCGGAGGAGAAGACCGAAGAGGCCGCGGCGGCATAACGCATCAGTCGCAACTCGTCGAGTTCCGTAGGGTGTGGGGGAAATCGCAAGCTCGCGTCGGCGTCTGCCTACTGGCCTTGCTGCTTGGTGCCTGCGCGTCCGATGATGGGCCGACCGTCACGGGAGCGCGCGAGGCGCTTCCGGGCGCCAATGTGTCCGTCAGCGTGCCCGACGGCGTCTCGGTGGTTCGGCGGGAGGATCGGCCCGGTCTCGCGGTCTATGATTTCTCGCGCGACAACCACGTGTTCATGGGCCTCTACGTCGGTCCGCAGCCCACGTTCCATCCGGCGAAAGACGACGACGGCATCGAGACCGAGACGGTGAACGGCTTCAACGCCGAGACCCGCGTGGTGAAATCCTCGGATGGCGCGTGGTCGCGCGATATCGTCGTCGAGCTCCCGCGCCACCGCTTCAGCCACTTCTTCTACCGCGATCTCCGCGAGCCCGATCTCCTGATCGCCGACCACATCATCGGCTCCCTCCGCGACGGGCCGTAGCTAGCACTCGGACGCACCGCCTGAGCTATTCCTCTCAGCCCTCGGGGGGCCCTCAGGGGCGGAGAGGCGAGGTGAGGTGGGGTGGTCGCAGCCACTCCTTCGATCGTGAGTACACACAGAGGTTCCCCCACCTCACCTAACCTCTCCGCTCCCGAGGGCTGAGAGGAGTACCAAGAGCGCGGCGGAGAGTGATCAGCTCGGCGCCGGCTCACTCTGGAGTGTGCGCGCGATGAGCGATCGTTCCGCCACCTCCCGTGCGCCCGCGTAGTCCACCTTGCCTGTGCCGAGCAGCGGGATCTCCGGGACCGGGATGACCGGCCGCGGCACCATCACCTCGGCGATGCCGTGCGCGTGGGCGTCGGCGCGGAGGACGTCGGCGGTGCCGGCGGGGTTCTCGGTGAGGAGCACCACCTGCTCGCCCTTGCGCGGGTCGGGGAAGGCCAGCGCCGCGTGGCGGAAGTCGGGCCAGAGGCGCGACGCCTGCGCCTCCACGGCCGCGAGCGAGACCATCTCGCCCGCGATCTTGGCGAAGCGCTTGGCGCGGCCCTTGATGGTGACGAAACCCTCGGCGTCGAGCGCGACGATGTCGCCGGTGTCGTACCAGCCGCCGGCTGGCGGCTCCAGCACGCCGGGCGCGCCCTCGCGGAGATAGCCCAGCATCACGTTGGGGCCCGAGACCACGAGCCGGCCGCCGTCGTGAATGCCCTCCACGGGCTCGAGCCGCGCCTCGATCCCCGGCAGGAGCCGGCCCACAGTGCCCGCCTTGAAATGCATGGGCGTGTTGGTGGCGAGCACCGGCGCGGTCTCGGTCGCGCCATAGCCCTCGAGGATGCGGAGCCCGAACCGCTCGGTCCAGCCGCGCCGCGTCTCCTCGCGCACGCGCTCGGCGCCCGCGAAGACGTAACGCACGCTGTAGAAATCGTAGGGGTGGCCCGCCCGCGCGTAACCCGTCAGGAAGGTGTCGGTGCCGAACAGGATGGTCGCGTTCGTGTCGTAGGCGAGCTCCGGCACGATCCGGTAGTGGAGCGGCGAGGGGTAGAGAAAGATCTTCACGCCGGAGATCAGCGGCAGGATGGTGCCGCCCGTGAGCCCGAAGGAATGGAACATCGGCAGCGCGTTGAACACGATGTCGCTGGGGTTGAAGTCGACGCGCGCCGCGAGCTGGTGGCAGTTCGCGAGGATGTTCCGGTGGCTCAGCACCACGCCCTTGGGCGTGCCCTCGGAGCCCGAGGTGAAAAGCACCACGGCGGGATCGTCCGCGGAGGGCCGGAGCCGCCCATGTATGGCCCGCGGGAAATGCGCGCCGATGAAGCCGCGCAGCCGCTCGAACAGGGTGACCTCAGCGCGGAGGTCCTCGAGATAGATGACGCGGCGGCCGCTCGAGAGCGTGCTTAGCGCCGCCTCGAGCTTCGCCCGCTCGACGAAGCGGCGCGAGGTCACGATGGTGCGGATCTCCGCGATCTCGCAGGCGATCCCCATATTCTTGGCGCCGGTCGAGTAGTTCAGCATCGCCGGCACGCGGCGGAAGGCGTGGAGCGCCGAGAGGGTGGCCGCCGTCACGTTGGCATTGGGCAGGAGCACGCCGACTTTCTCGAGCGGCGCGCTGACGGCGGCGAGCCGGCGGCCAATCACGAACGCGCCCGTCACCAGCCGGTCGTAGGTCATGGGCTTGCGCTCGATGTCCTCGAGCATGCCGCGGTCGCCGCCGTGGATGTGGCGCGCGTCGAGCACCGCCTGGAACAGGGTCTTCCCGGTCTCGGCGGTCTCGAACATCATCGAGGACATGATGTCGTAGAGCCGGAGGCCGATCTCGCGCCGGCGCCGCCGTCCCTTGATCTCGTCGGAGAGCTCGATCGACCGCGGCCTCTGGATGGTGACTGTGACGCGGGGGATCCAGCGCCGGCGCACCTTGCCCTTGAGGCGCGAGAAGCGCGTGTACTGCAGGCCGTCGAGCCGCACCGGCAGGATCATCGCCTTCGCCTTGTCCGCGATCATCGCGGGGCCCTCGTAGATCTTCATGAGGGCGCCGGTGACGGTGAGCCGGCCCTCCGGGAAGATCACGCAGGGCCGCCCTTCCTCGACCGCGCGGATCAGCGTCTTGGTGGCGAGCGGCTTCAGGGGATCGATCGGCACGGCGTCGACCAGGCTCAGGAACGGCTTCACCCACCAGGCCGCGGCGCGGTTCGCTGCCACCGCGAAAGCCGGCCGGCCCGGCAGGAAGGTCGCGAGCAGCGCGCCGTCGATGAACGAGAGATGGTTCGCCACGATCACCACCCGCTCGCCCGCTTCGGCGACATGCTCGAGGCCGCGGACCTGCACGCCGTAGACCAGGCGGAAGAGGCCGGCGAGCAGGCTCTTGAGGAGCGCCCCCGGCAACAAGCGCATCACCACGACGGCAGCGATCGCATTGACGACGCCGACGGTCAGAAAGACCTCGGGCACGGTCAAGCCGGCCGCCAGCATCACCGCGCTGATCACGCCGGCGATCACGATATAGATTGCGTTCAGGATGTTGTTTGCGGCGACCACGCGGGAGCGGTGGCTCTCGTCGGCGCGCGCCTGCATGATCGTGTAGAGCGGCACGATGAAGAGGCCGCCGCAGGCGGCGATGGCGAAGAGATCGGCGATGAGCCGCCAGTTCGCGGCGTGCGAGAGGAAGGCGACGATGCCCACGAGCTGGCCGTCGCCGCCGATCGCGCGTGTGCTCGAGGCATAGAGGTCGAAGGTGAAGAGCGCCATACCGAGCGCGCCGAGCGGCGCGAAGCGCGCACTCACTTCGCCGCGCAAGAGCCGCGCGCACAGCACCGAGCCGGCACCGATGCCGACCGAGAAGATCGTCAGGAACAGGTTCAGCACGTCGGGGTCGGCGCCCAGGGTCTCCTTGGCGTAAGTGGGGAGCTGGCTCAGATACGTCGCACCCACGGCCCAGAACCAGGAGATGCCGATGATCGAGAGGCGGATGTCCCTCCGGCTGTTCGCATGACGGATGATCGCCAGCGTCTCTGTCAGCATGTTCGGATTGATCCGGAGATCGGGCGTCGCCCGCCTCGCCTTCGGAATGAACAGGCTGGCGATCCAGCCCAGCACTGCAAAGGTCAACAGCGCCCCCGTCACGATCGTGGGCCCGCGGTCGAGACCGACCAGGTGCACGCCGGCGATCGTGCCGATCAGGATGGCGAGGAACGTGCCTGCCTCGATAAGCGCGTTACCGCCCACGAGCTCGTCGGTCGCGAGATGATCAGGCAGGATGCCGTACTTGACCGGCCCGAAGAAGGTCGACTGCACGCCCAGGAAGAACAGCACCGCGAGCTGATAGGCGGTGTTGTCGAGCGCGAAGCCGACCGCCGCCAACACCATGGCGCCGATCTCCCAGAGCTTCACGTAGCGGATCAGGTGCGACTTCTCGAACTTGTCGGCGAGTTGGCCCGCGGTCGCAGAGAAGAGGAAATACGGCAGGATGAAGATGGCCGTGGCGAGCGCCACGATCACTCGCGTCTGGGTCGACGAGTTCTGGTCGCTGTAGGTGATCAGCGTGACCAGCGCTGTCTTGAAGAGGTTGTCGTTCACCGCGCCTAGGAACTGCGTGACGAAGAGCGGCAACAGCCGGCGGCTCTTGAGGAGGCGGAGCTGGGATTGCGCCATGGCGGATCCTCGGGTCGAAGGGTTCAGGCGGCGAGCACGCGCCAGCAGGCCTCGGCAAGCGCCGGTGCCAGCGGGGTCATGGGGCCGGGGAGGCGGCCGTAGGTCTTGAAGGTCGCGGGCTGCACGATGAGGCCGAGGACGAGGGCGGCGGCGAGATCGGGGTCGCCCTTCGGGATCTCGCCGCGCGCCATGCCGTCCATCAGCACGCGGCGCACCACCTCGACCGGCGTCGGCTGACTCTCGCCCAGGCGCCGCATGGAGTGATGCTGCACCAGCAGCAGGAACTGGAACCGCACCGGGTCCGTGTCGAAGACGCGCGCGCACTCGTCGATCATCGCGCGCAGTTTCTCGCGGGTGTCGCGGTGGCTCGCCTGCAGCGCCTCGAGCCGCTCGGCGAAGGCCGCGTAATGCTGCTGGAAGAGCACGAGGATGAGCTCGTCCTTGCCGCGGTAGTGGCGGTAGAGCGCGCCCTCCGCGATATCAGCGGCCTCGGCGATGTCGCGGATCGTGGTCTCCGCCACGCCTTTGGCGACGAAGAGCTCCATCGCCTTGCGCTCGATCCGCTCGCGGGTGGGTGTGCCGTCTCTCATGCGATTATGTGAGTGAACATTCGCTCACTTATAATTTGAAACTGATCCGGCGTCAAGGGTGCTAAAATGCTCGTGTCCTCAAAGGTTTGGTGGTACCAGCGGCCGCCGTTGCGGTACCTAGGGGCGATTTGCGTTGCCGGCGTCGTGGGACGTGTAGAACGGACGGGGGTCTCCACCGGATGCATGAGATAGAGAAGGCGACGGGCCGTCGCTCTGTGAGCGCGACGGCGACCGGATTTGCGCGTTGGCTCGGCGGGCTGGTGTCCGCCGCGATGCTGGTACTGATGCCGAGCGCGTCCGCGCTCGCGCACATCATCCAGGGCGAGGCGGGCGGCTTCGGGCAGGGGTTCGAGCATCCGCTCACGGGCGCGGATCATTTCCTCGCGATGTTCGCGGTCGGCATTTGGGGCGCACAGATGGGCGGGCGCGCGGTCTGGGCGCTCCCGGTGACGTTTCCGCTGATCATGACCGTGGGTGGCATCGCCGGCATGCTGGGCCTGCCGCTGCCGCACGTGGAACTCGGCATCGCGGTCTCGATCCTGGCGCTGGGCTCGGCGATCGCGTTCGGCTGGCGTCCGATCGAGGCGGTAGCGCTCATCCTGATCGGCGTGTTCGCGATCTGCCACGGCTATGCCCATGGTGTCGAGCTCCCGAACGCGGCCGATCCCGCGGACTACGCGGTCGGCTTCGTGCTGGCGACCGGCATGATCCATTTGCTGGGCGTCGGCGTCGGCCTCGCCCTCAACAAGCCGCTCGAGGGCCGTCTCTCGCGCGCCCTCGGGGGCTTGATCGCGGTCGGAGGGATTTATTTCCTCTTTGTCTGACGCGCGTCCCTGGCGGCCGGAGCTGCCGGGGTTGCGCTGGCTGGGCCCGGTCGCCGTCGTGGTGGCGCTCGCCGGCATCGTGGCGATGCAAGTTCACCCGGTGGCGGATCGCAGTATGCTAGAGCGCGGCGCGCTGGCCGTGCTGCTCAGCTATTTGGTGGCCCTGCCCTTGCTGGGTCTCGGCTGCGCGATGGGGTTGGCGCGCCGCTGGGAGGCGGCTGTCGCCGTCGGGCTTGCGATCGTCGGCCTCTGGCTTGGCTTTGAATATCGCGATCTCCTGATCAATGCGGTCATCTCCGGCGCCGCGACGCGGGTGCGGCTCGGACTGCCCGGGCCGGTGTCGTGCTTCGCCGTAGGCGTCGTGCTGGCAGCGCCGCCCGGGCTGCGCTCATGGCTGTTGCCGCCGGCGGCGGTCGTGGTGGGCGCGATGCTCGCGGTCGACGTCAAGCTCGTCGATCCCAGCTTTCACGATCCGGATTTCCTGCGCGGCGCGCTGGGGGCGAGCGGGTGGTTCGTCGGTGCCGTCGGCTTCACGGTCCACCTCGTCCGTGCGCGCTGGCTCGGCATCGCGGTCCGGATCCTCGGCAGCTGGCTCATTGCGATCGGGCTGATGCTCGTCGTCTCGATCCTGGTGCCGCGCCCCTCGATCGGCGCTCCACCGCCGCAGCCGGCACAAGCGATCGGGCGCACAGGAGCGCTGGACCTCTTCCCCGATCCATCGGACGCCGGCCGCCGGAGGTCGCACCTCGCGCAGCCAGGATTCGATCCGACCCTGCAATGAATCGCGCGGTGGCACGCTTGCTCATCGCCGCCGGTGCCGTGGTCTGCTCGAGCGCAGTCGCCTCCGCGCATCCCGACGTCGCGATCGAGGATCGCGTCACGTTCGTGATCGGGAATGCCGGGATCACTGGGATCGAGGAGACCTGGGTGTTCGACCCCGGTTACAGCGCGTCTTTCCTCACGGATTACAAGACCGAGCGCGACGGCAGCATCTCGAAAGCCGTGAGCGCCCAGATCGCCAAGCGCATTCAGCCGAACCTCGCGGAGGTTCGATACTTCACTTACGCCTCGCTCGACGGCCGCGACCTCGGCAATCTTCCCGTCCGCGACTTTGTGGTGGCCGTGAGCGGCGGGCGTCTCTCGTTCACCTTCACGGTCGATCTGCCCTCCCCCGTCGATCCCCGCCGCCAGATGCTCAAGCTCGAGATCTACGATCATGACTACTACGCCGCGATCTCGCTGGCGGGTGACGCGCCCATAAAATTCCGGAACGCCGGCGCCCTCGCCTGCGAGCCGCGGGTCCGCGAGGACACGGAGAACGCCTACTTCGGCGACGTCTACCCGCAGGAGATCACTCTGTCCTGCCGGTGAGCGGCCTCCCGCGTGGTCTACGGATGCTTGCGGATCGAAATGTTATAACATAACATCTGCGCGCATGCGCGGTCTGGTCCTGCTGTCGGTGATCCTGCTCGGTTGCGGCCTGAGGGCTGCCAACGCCGAGCCGATCGCGATCGTGGCAGCGGAAAATTTCTACGGCGACGTGGCGGAGCAGGTCGGCGGCTCGGCCGTGAAGGTGACGAGCATCCTGACCAATCCCGACCAGGATCCGCATCTCTTCGAGGCGAGTGCCTCCACGGCGCGCGCTCTCGCGGCGGCGCACATCGTCATCTACAATGGCGCCGACTACGATCCCTGGATCACAAAGCTGCTCTCGGCCTCGCGCGCCCCCGGCCGGATCGCCCTCGAGGTGGCGAAGCTCGTCGGCAAGAAGGCCGGCGACAATCCGCATCTCTGGTACGATCCGCCGACCATGCCGTCCCTCGCGAAGGCGCTCGCCGGCGAGCTTGCCAAGCTCGACCCCGATCACCGTGCAGACTATGAGTCGCGGCGCGACGCCTTCATCGCCGCGCTCAAGCCGATCGACGACAAGATCGCGGCGCTCCGGCAACAGTATGCCGGCGTCGCGATCACGGCGACCGAGCCGGTCGCGGGGTATATGGCCGACGCGATCAAGCTCAAGGTGCGCAACCAGCGCTTCCAGCTCGCGGTCATGAACGACACCGAGCCCAGCGCCTCGGAGATCGCGGCCTTCCAGCAGGACCTGAAGACCCGGGCGGTCAAAGTGCTGCTCTACAACAGCCAGACCTCCGAGGCGCTAACGCAGAGGATGCGCGCCCTTGCCAAGCAATCGGGCGTGCCGGTGGTGGGCGTCACGGAGACCGAGCCGGCCGGCCTGAAGTACCAGGACTGGATGCTCTCGGAGCTCTCGGCGCTCGAGACGGGTCTCTGCGGCAAGCAACCGTGAGCGCGGTCGAGCTCGAGAGCCTCACGCTCACCCGTGGCGGGCGCACAGTTCTATCCAACGTCAGCGCCAGCATCGGCGACGGCGAGTTCATCGGCGTGTTCGGCCCCAACGGCGCCGGCAAGACCACGCTGCTGCACGCGATCCTGGGATTGTTGCCGCCGGCCTCGGGCACGATCCGCGTTTTCGGCAAGCCGCCCGGCAGCAATGCGGCGCAGGCAGGCTATCTGCCGCAGAAGCGCTCGGGGATCGGCGATCTTCGCTTGCGTGGCTGGGACCTCGTAGCGAGCGCCTACGAAGGGCATCACTGGGGACCGCCGGTGCTGGGCGCGCGCGGCCGGGAAGAAGTGGCCTGGGCGCTCGAGACGGTCGAAGCGACAGCGCTTGCCGAGCGGCCGGTGTCGCAGCTTTCGGGCGGCGAGCTGCAGCGGATGCTCCTGGCGCAGGCGCTCCTCGGCAAGCCCAAGCTGCTCCTGCTCGACGAGCCGCTGATTAGCCTCGATCCCCGCTATCAGCAGGCGGTGGTGGAGCTGATCAAGCGCGTACAGAGCGCTCTGGGCATCACCGTGCTGCTGACCGCGCACGAGCTCAATCCGCTGTTGAGATTCATGGACCGCGTCCTCTATCTGGGGCACGGCCATGCTGCGCTCGGCAGCACCGAGGAAGTGATCACCAGCGAGGTGCTGTCGCGGCTCTATGACGCGCCGATCGAGGTGCTGCGCTTCAATGGCCGGATCGTGGTGGTGGCGGCTCACGGCGGCGCCGTCGAGGCGGAGGCGCATCGCCACGATGCTTGAGTACGATTTCATGCGCACGGCCTTCGCGGCGGGGACGGTGGTGGCGATCGTCGCCGGCGCCGTCGGGTATTTCCTGGTCCTGCGCAATCTCGCCTTCGCGGGTCACGCGCTCTCCCATGTGGGCTTCGCGGGCGCCACCGGCGCCGTGCTCCTGGGCGTGGCACCGTTCTGGGGCCTGCTCATCTTCACGATCGCCGGCGGCGTCGGCATGGGCCTGCTCGGCGATCAGCTGCGCGGCCGCGACATCGCTGTCGGGATCATCCTCTCGCTCTCGCTGGGCTTGGGCGTGCTGTTCCTGCACCTCTATACGAGCCACGCGACCCAGGCGACCGCCCTCCTCTTCGGCAATGTGCTGGGCGTCAGCCCCGAGAACCTCCGGGACATGGTGGTGCTGGGCGTGATCACGCTGATCCTCCTGACCGCGATCGCGCGGCCGCTGATCTTCGCCACCCTCGATCCCGAGCTCGCGCAGGCGAAGGGCGTCTCGCTCCGCCTGATCGCCGTGCTGTTCCTGGTCATCGTCGCGGTGGCCGTCGCGGAGGCGGTGCAGGTGGTCGGCATTCTCCTGGTCTTCGCGCTGATGGTGGGACCCGCGGCGGCCGCGCTCCGCTGCACGACGCGGATTCGGACCGGCATCGTGCTCTCGGCCGTTCTCGGGGTTGCCGAGACCTGGGCCGGTATCGGGCTCGCCTATGTGACGGACTGGCCGCCGAGCTCCTGGATCACGCTCCTGAGCGCGCTGGTCTACGGTCTCACGTACGTGCCTCGCCTGCTCCCGCGCGCCGCGCACGGATGACGGTGCTCCTCTCGGGCCTCGGCCGGCTCGCGTCCTCCGGGAGCCACTTGCTCGCCCGCTGATCCCGCGCCGTCACGAAACCGTCACTCGCCCTGGGAATAGTGCGCCCATCGCCGGCAGAGGAGGGGATCATGCGCGCGATCAGGCTCACGCTTTCATTGGCAGCGGCATTCCTGGCGGGCGTCTCCGCGGCGCCGGCGCAGGTGCAGTACCCGCCGGCGCAGGGGACGCCCAAGCACGCCGTGATCATCTTCATCGACGGCTTCCGAGCGGATCTGCTCGATCCCGAGCTCGCGCCGCACATCGCGGCGCTCGGCCGCGCCGGCGTCCGCTTCGCCAATGCCGAGGTGGGATTCCCCAGCGACTCCATGCCGGGCATCCTCGGACCGCTCACCGGCGCCTCACCACGCAGCACCGGCATCCCCTACGACGAATATTACGACCGCCACTACAAGTTCGCGATCGAGATCACCGAGACCATCACGGTGCCGCCGGGTCTCAAGCCGCACGACCTCCTCAAGGTGCCGACCCTCTTCGAGGCGGCGAAGTCGAAGGGTCTCAAGACCGCCTTCGTCTCCAAGCACATCGGCTATGAGGTGCTGCAGGGGCCGAGTGGCAAGGGTATCGACAACCTCGAGCTGCCCGAAAGCGCCACCTGGAAGGGACCGTTCAAGGACTACGACGCCAAGAATTTCGAGACGCTGACGGGCTGGCTTAGCAAGGACGGTGTGGATATCGCCGGCATCTACGCGATCGCCGCCAACTACGCCATGAAGGACCACGGCGTGGCCGCGGCCGAGACGCGCACGGCGGTCACCGACATCGACACCGAGGTCGGCAAGGTCGTGGATGCCGTGAAGGCAGCCGGTCGCTATGACGACACGGTCTTCGTCATCATGGGGGACCACGGCGACACCGACACGCCCAATGCGGTCGCGAGCAAAGGCGACGGCAGCGTGGTCGCCTTCCTGGCGGAGAAGGGCATTAAGGCGGCGAAGATCACCGCGGACGACGTGATGCTGGCGTGGCTTGCGGACTCGAGCCAGGCGCAGCAGGCCGTGAGCCTGCTCGATACGCCTGAATCCAAGGAGCGCTTCGGCATCGACCGCGTGCTCGGACCCGATGCGCTCAAGGCAATGGGCGATTTCGCCGACGACCAGGTGCCGGATTTCGTGCTACTCGTGAAAAATGGCGTGGTCTACACCAAGTTGCCCTCGAAGAAGATGGCCGAGCACGGTGGCGCCTTCGACAGCGACCGCCGGGTCGCGTTCGTGATGGCAGGGCCCGGTCTCAAGAGCGGCGCGGTGGTGGACGCCAAGGTCAACATCTTCTCGACCGCGCCGACGCTCGCGAAGCTCATGGATCTCGCGCTCCCGACCGCGACCTCGCCGGTGCTGACGGAGGCGCTGCGGTAGATCGGCGTCACTCCGTCGGCCGGGCCTCGAAACGGTCGGAGCCGTCGTCCGCGGCATCGAAGCGCTCGATGCCCGTGACCGCGGCCATCGAGGGCCCGCGGCGGCAGGCGGCTTCCATGTCGCCGAGGGTGCGGGGATCGCCGATCAGGAGCGCTTCCACCGTGCCGTCGCGGCGGTTGCGCACCCAGCCGCGGATACCGTGTTTGTGGGCCTGACGCTCGACGAAGGCGCGGAAGCCCACGCCCTGCACGCGGCCGGAGATCACCAGGCGAACCGCGGGCATCTCACGCGAATTCCAGGATGACCTGGTCAACCGCGAGGCTGTCGCCAGCGCGGACGCGGACCTTCGCCACCTGGGCGTCGCGCTCGGCGCGGAGCACGTTTTCCATCTTCATGGCCTCGACCACCGCGAGCTCCTCGCCGGCCTTCACGTGCTGGCCTTCCTTGACCATCACCGAGAGCAGCAAGCCCGGCATCGGCGCCAGGAGTGAGCGCGAGAGCCCGGCCTCGGGCTTTGCCGGCATAGCCGCGAGCAACTCGGCGGCCCGCGGCGGCAACACTCTCACGGGGACGGTGACACCACGGTAGGTGAGCCCATAGCCGATGCCGTCGCGGTCCACCTGGATCGTGACCGGCCGTCCGTCAACGGTGCCGCGGAACAGCGCCTCGCCAGGCCGCCATGACGAGCGTACCTCGACGGCCGTATTACCCTCGGTCACCCGGCAGTGCTCGGCGTCTGAGTTCACGTGGATGGCGTGCGCCCGATCATCCAGCAAAACGGTCCAGCTCCCGACCGATGCTGCTGTGGCCGGCCCGACGCGTGCCTCGCTCTCCGCGGCACGATGTGCCACGACCGCAGCAATCGCGACGACGGTCGGGGTCGCTTCCTCGGGCAATGCCATATGCGCGAAGCCCGACGGAAATTCCTGCGCGATGAAATCCGTGCTGAGGCGACCTTCCGCGAAGCGCTTCCGTCCCAGGAGCGCAGATAAAAAACCCACATTGTGCCGCACGCCGCGGATGTGGAAGGCATCGAGCGCCTCGATCAGGCGCTCGCGCGCCGCCTCGCGGGTCTTCGCCTCGGTGATCACCTTCGCGATCATGGGATCGTAGTGGATGCTGATCTCCGCGCCCTCATAGACGCCGCTGTCGACGCGCACGCCATCGCCTTTGGGTTCGGTGTAGCGGATGAGCCGCCCGATCGAGGGCAGGAAGCCGCGTACGGGGTCCTCGGCATAGACGCGGGCCTCGATGGCGTGACCCTCGAGCCGGATCTCGCTTTGCTTCCACGGCAGCTTCTCGCCCGCGGCGACCCGGATCATCCACTCCACGAGATCGAGGCCGGTCACGCTTTCCGTGACCGGATGCTCGACCTGGAGCCGTGTGTTCATCTCGAGGAAATAGAAATTGCGCTTGCGGTCGACGATGAACTCCACCGTGCCTGCCGAGCGATAACCGACCGCTTTCGCCAACGCGACGGCCTCCGCGCCCATGCTGGCGCGGGTCTCGGTGTCGAGGAAGGGGCTCGGCGCCTCCTCGATCACCTTCTGGTGCCGGCGCTGGATCGAGCATTCGCGCTCGCCCAGGTAGAGCACGGTTCCGTGGGCGTCGCCCAGCACCTGGATCTCGATGTGGCGAGGCTCCTCGATGTACTTCTCGATGAAGACGCGCTCGTCGCCGAAGCTCGAGCGCGCCTCGCTCTGGGCGGATCGGAAGCCCTCCTTGAGCTCGGCGTCGTCGTGCGCGATGCGCATCCCCTTGCCGCCGCCGCCCGCGGAGGCCTTGATCATCACGGGATAGCCGATCTCGTGGGCGATCTTGCGGGCGGCCTCCGCATCGGGAATGACACCGAGATGGCCGGGCACCGTGGAGACGCCGGCCTTGCTCGCGAGCTTCTTCGATTCGATCTTGTCGCCCATGGCCGCGATCGCCTTGGGCGGCGGTCCGATGAAGACGATGCCGGCCCGCTCCAGCGCCGCGGAGAATTCCGCATTCTCGGAGAGGAAGCCGTAGCCGGGATGCACGGCCTCCGCTCCGGTCTTGCGGCTGGCCTCGACGACGCGCTCGATGTTGAGATAGCTCTCGGACGAGCGCGCACTGCCGATCGCCACCGCCTCATCCGCCATCCGCACGTGCAGCGCGTCGGCATCCGCCTCGGAATAGACCGCCACGGTCTTGATGCCCATGCGCCGCGCCGTGCGCATCACCCGGCACGCGATCTCCCCGCGATTGGCGATCAGGATCTTCTTGAACATGCTCAGGCCGCGGTGGTGTTGCGGTTGAACCACCAAGGCACCAAGACACCAAGGGTCTCAGGCATCTCCCTATACTGCGTCATGCCCGGGTCAAGCCCGGGCATCCACGTGATTCCCACGGAAAGAAAAAAGTCGTGGATGGCCGGGACAAGCCCGGCCATGACGAGGAGGGGGGAACACCTTGGTGTCTTGGTGCCTTGGTGGTTCAGATTTCTTGATTCCACCGCTCGGCGCCTCACAGCGGGATGTTGTCGTGCTTCTTCCACGGGTTCTCCAGGCGCTTGTCGCGCAGCATGGCGAAGGCGCGGCAGAGGCGGCGGCGGGTGCCATGGGGCATGATCACGTCGTCGATGAAGCCGCGCGCGCCCGCGACGAAGGGATTGGCGAACTTCTCGCGATACTCCTCGGTGCGCGCCTCGATCTTCGCGGCATCGCCGAGGTCGCCGCGGAAGATGATCTCCACCGCGCCCTTGGGTCCCATGACAGCGATCTCCGCCGAGGGCCAGGCATAGTTGACGTCGCCGCGCAGGTGCTTGGAGCTCATGACGTCGTAGGCGCCGCCATAGGCCTTGCGCGTGATCACCGTGACCTTGGGCACCGTCGCCTCGGCGAAGGCATAGAGCAGCTTGGCGCCGTGCTTGATGATGGCGCCAAATTCCTGCGACGTGCCCGGCAGGAAACCCGGCACGTCGACGAAGGTCAGGATCGGGATGTTGAAGCAGTCGCAGAACCGCACGAAGCGCGCGGCCTTGCGCGAGCTGTCGATGTCGAGGCAGCCCGCCAGCACCATTGGTTGGTTCGCGACGACGCCGATGGGGTGGCCGCCGAGACGCACAAAGCCGATCAGGATGTTCTTCGCGAAGCTCGACTGCAGCTCGAAGAACTCGCCCTCGTCGGCGACCTTCTCGATGAGCTCGCGCATGTCGTAGGGCTTGTTGGGATTGGCCGGCACCAGCGTGTCGAGCGACGGCTCGTCGCGCTCTGCGGGATCGGCGGTCGGACGCACCGGCGGGGTCTGACGGTTGTTGGCCGGGAGATATCCCAAAAACCGGCGCAGCTCGATCAGCGCTTGCACGTCGTTCTCGAAGGCGAGGTCGGCGACGCCGGAGCGCGCCGTGTGCGTAATGGCGCCGCCGAGCTCCTCTTGCGTCACGGTCTCGTGGGTCACGGTCTTCACGACCTCGGGACCTGTCACGAACATGTAGGAGCTGTCCTTCACCATGAAGATGAAGTCGGTCATTGCCGGGGAATAGACGGCGCCGCCCGCGCACGGACCCATGATCAGCGACACCTGCGGCACCACGCCCGACGCCAGCACGTTCCGCTGGAACACCTCGGCGTAGCCCGCGAGCGAGGCGACGCCATCCTGGATGCGGGCGCCGCCGCTGTCGTTGAGGCCGACCACGGGCGCGCCCACCTTCATCGCCTCGTCCATGACTTTGCAGATCTTCTCGGCATGGGCCTCGCTGAGGCTGCCGCCGAAGACGGTGAAATCCTGGCTGAACACGAAGACCAAGCGGCCATTGACGGTGCCGAAGCCCGTCACCACGCCATCGCCGGGGATCTTGCTCTCGGCCATGCCGAAGTCGTGGGAGCGATGCTCCACGAACATGCCCCACTCCTCGAAGGAGCCGGGGTCGAGCAGCACCTCCAGGCGCTCGCGGGCCGTGAGCTTGCCCTTGGCATGCTGCGCCGCCGTGCGCTTCTCGCCGCCGCCGGCGGCCGCCGCGCGCCGCTTCTCCTCGAGTTGTGACAGGATGTTTTGCATGACCCTCCGCGGCCCTTCGGGCCCGCCTAAACCCCTGGCCGGGATAGCATCATTGCGTGTCAGGCGCCAGGGGAGGGCGTTGCGCCGCTATTCCGCCAGCAGGGCCACGAAGCGGGCCGCGAGCGCGATGTCCTCGCGGAGGCCCTTGCGGCGCCGGGCCTGCTCGGCGTCCTCGCCCCAGCGCTCGATCTCATAACTCTCGTCGAGCTCGGCCGCGGCGAAGGCCGCCTCGGCGTCGAGGCGCCCTTCGATCAGCGCGAGCGCCACCACCAGTGAGCCACAGGCGGCGGTCGCGAGGTGCAGCGCCGCCAGGCGATGGGTGTCGTAGGCGGCGACCGCCGTCTCGAACGCCTTGAGGGTCGCGGTCGGTTGCGGCACCGGCAGGATGCTGGCGGTTACGGTCAGCGGTGCATCGAAGGTCTGTGCGGCCCAGTCGATGAGCGGCTGCCAAGCTGCTTGCTGTCGCGCGGCGAGGTCCGCCGGCTGCTCGGCGCGGTAACAGACGAGGTCGGTGTCGGCGTACTTCACGACCTCCGCTACCACCGCCTCGCGCCGTGGCGCCACCAGGTCGAGGGCAATGCTGGCGACGCGCGTCAGCGGCAGATGCTTGGGATCGACGGTCTCGCCTTGCGCCAGCCATTCCTCGGCAATCGCCTCGGCGAGCGCGCGGGTGGGCACCGCGAGCGGGCGTTTCGCCGGCGTGCGCACGGGCTTGCCGTCGAGGGCGACGCCGAAACCCTCCGGCGCCTCGGTCACGCCGGCGCTCGTGTAGAAGCGTTTCACGTCAATCCTCTTCGAAGACGCCGCTAGCCTCGGACTCCTCGAAGCCGAGGAACCGCCACGTCGCCTTCATGTGGTCCGGCAACGGCGCGGTCAGCCTGAGCAGGCCGCCATCGGGCCGTGGCAAGATGAGTGTGCGGGCGTGGAGGTGCAGCTTGCGCGGCACCGGCACGCCCTCGGGCCGCGAGGCGCGTCCGCCGTATTTGCCGTCGCCGAGGATCGGTGTCCCCAGGGCCACGCAATGGGCCCGGAGCTGGTGGGTTCGACCTGTGATGGGCATGAGCGCGAGCCAGGTGAGCTTGTTGCCGGCATGGCTCACCATCTGAAAGCGCGTCACCGCGGGCTTGCCGTCGTCCTCGTCGGGCATGACGCGTTCGCCGAGGCGGCCCTGCAGCTTCGCGAGCGGCAGGTCGATCTTGCCTTCGCGTGGCTTCGGCAATCCGACGACGATCGCCCAATAGATCTTGCGCGTGGTCTTGGCGCGGAAGGCGGCCGCGAGCTCGGCCGCGGATCGTGCGCTGCGCGCCAGTACCAGCACGCCGCTGGTGTCGCGATCGAGACGATGGACGAGACGCGGCCGCTCCTCGGCATCGAAGCGCAGCGCGTCGAGGAGCGCGTCGAGATGCCGGTCGACGCTGGTGCCGCCTTGCACCGCGAGGCCCGCGGGCTTGTCGAGGGCGATCAGGTCGGCGTCGCGGTAGATCACCGCGTCTTGCAGGGCCTTTGCCTCGTCAGGGCGCGGCGGTGCCACGGAGGTGGCGGCCGGTGCCGGGGCCAGGTTGCCCAAGGGCGGCACGCGGACGGTCTGACCCGGTTGCACGCGGTCGCTCGCCTGCGCGCGCTTGCCGTCGAGACGCACCTGGCCCGTGCGCAGCAGCTTCTGCAGCCGTCCGTGCGTCAGCGTCGGGAAATGTCGCTTGAACCAGCGGTCGAGCCGGATGTCGCCATCTGCTGCCGCTACGGCGACGCTGCGCACGCCATCGCCCGAGCGCGGTCTTGCAGGCTCGATTCTCTCGTCGGTCATAGGCGTGCGCTGGCGATCCAGGAGTGTCGGCGCATCCTAGCGATCAACGGCGGGTTTTCAATCGCTTCGGCGCGATGCATCGGTGCGCTTGCTGCGGAGCTTTTCCCAATATTCCAACCGTTTCTTGATCTCGCGCTCGAAGCCGCGGTCGGCGGGGTCGTAGAGGGTGCGGCGGGGGAGCTCGTCGGGGAAGTGGCTCTGGCCGGAGAAGCTGTCGGGTTGGTCGGGGTCATACTGGTAGCCCTCGCTGTAGCCGAGCTGCTGCATCAGCTTGGTGGGGGCGTTGAGGCTGTGCTTGGGCGGCGAGAGCGAGCCGGTCTCGCCCGCGAGTTTCTGCGCGGCGCCAAAGGCGCGGTAGGCCGCGACGGACTTCGGCGCGGTCGCGAGATAGATCACCGCTTGCGCCAGCGCGAGGTCGCCCTCGGGCGACCCCAGCCGCTCGTAGGCGTCCCAGGCGGCGACCGTTTGCGGCAGCGCCTGCGGATCGGCGAGGCCGATATCCTCCACCGCCATGCGCACCACGCGGCGCGCGATATAGATCGGATGCTCGCCGCCCGCGAGCATGCGCGCGAGCCAGTAGAGCGCGGCGTCCACGTCCGAGGCGCGCACGGCCTTGTGGAGCGCGCTGATCAGGTTGTAGTGACCCTCCTGCGCCTTGTCGTAGAGCGGCGCGCGGCGCTGCACGGCAGCGGTGACGCCGGCGGCGTCGAGCGGCGCGCTCGTCGGAAAGGCCGCGACCTCCTCGATCATGTTGATGAGATAGCGTCCGTCGCCGTCGGCGATCGCGCGCAGGGCCTCGCGGCCGCCGGGATCGAGCGGGAGCGGATGGCCGATCGCTTGCTCCGCGCGCTCAAGCAAGGTCTCGAGGGCGGCATCGTCGAGCCGCCGCAGTACGAAGACCTGGGCGCGGGACAGCAAGGCGCCATTCAGCTCGAAGGAGGGGTTCTCGGTGGTGGCGCCGATCAGCGTGATGGTGCCGTCCTCGACATAGGGCAGGAACCCGTCCTGCTGAGCGCGGTTGAAGCGGTGGATCTCGTCGATAAAGAGAAGCGTGCCTTGGCCGGCGACGCGGCGCTTCTTGGCGGCGTCGAATACCTTGCGCAGGTCCGCCACACCCGAGAACACCGCCGAGAGCGGCTCGAAATGCATCGAGGTGGCATCCGCGAGCAGCCGCGCGATCGTGGTCTTGCCGCAGCCGGGCGGGCCCCAGAGGATCATCGAGGCAAGCCGATGCTGCGCCACCATGCGGCCGATCGGCCCGTCGGGTCCGAGCAGATGGTCCTGGCCCACCACCTCCGACAGGCGATGGGGTCGCAGCCGATCGGCGAGCGGGCGAGGCGCCTGGTCTTCGAAGAGGCTCATCAGCCTCGGACGGTGACCGACATCACTTGGCCGCCGCGCTTGATCGAGAGCGACCAGGATGAGCTCGAGCCACCAACGATCTGTTTGAGCGCCGCCACCGTGGGGACCGGTCTCGAATTGATGCTCACGATGATATCGCCTTTCTGGAGGCCCAGGCGCTGGGCGTAGGTGCCGTCGCGAATGTTGCCGATGACGACGCCACGGAGATTGGTGTCGAGCGACAGCTCCTCCGCGAGAGCGGGATTGAGGTTCGAGACCGTGACGCCCGAGAGCGGGCTGCGACCCTCGAGCGTCTGAGTGTCGCGGGGCGGAGTCTCCGGCGGCGTCACCAAGGTGGCACTCGCATCCTGCTGCTTGCCCGCGCGCCAATACGCAAGTCGCGTCGGAGCCCCCACCGGCAGCGTCGCGACCCGGAAACGCAGGTCCTCGGGATCGTCGACATCGTGGCCACCGATCGCGACGATCACGTCGCCGGGCCGGATGCCGGCCTCCGCCGCGGGACTGTCCGGCACCACTTCCTTCACCAATACGCCACGGGGATGGTCGAGGCCCGCGGCCTGGGCGATCTCGGCGGTGACGGGCTGGCCGGTGGCGCCAAGCCAGGCGCGCACCATCGGCTTGCCGGACCTGGCACCCTCGAGCACGGCGCGCACCATCGAGGTCGGGATCGCGAAGCCGATGCCGATGGAGCCGCCGGAGCGCGAATAGATCGCGGTGTTGATGCCGACGAGCTTGCCGTCGACGTCGACCAGCGCGCCGCCGGAATTGCCGGGATTGATCGCGGCGTCGGTCTGGATGAAGGAGCGGAAGTCGCTGATGCCGACGGCCGTGCGCGCGAGGCCCGAGACGATGCCGCTCGTCACGGTCTGGCCGACCCCGAAGGGATTGCCGATCGCCAGCACGAGGTCGCCGACCTGGAGCGCATCGCTGTCGCCAAATTCGAGCGTCGGCAGAGCCTCGCCCTTGGTATCGATCTTGAGCACGGCGAGGTCGGTGCGCTCGTCGGAGCGGAGCACCTTCGCCTCGAACTCGCGGCGATCGGAGAGCACTATTGTGATCTCCTGCCCCTCCTGGATCACGTGGTGGTTGGTGACGATGAGGCCGTCGCGATCGACGATCACGCCAGAGCCGAGCGATTGCTGCACGCGCTCCTGCGGAATACCGAACGAGCGGTCACCGAAGAAGCGGCGGAAGAAGGGGTCGTCGGCGAAAGGCGAGGCGCTGGTACGCACGACGCGGCGGGAGAACACGTTCACCACAGCCGGTGCCGCCTGCTTGACGATCGGGGCGAAGGAGAGCCGGATCGCCTCGCGGCTCTTTGGCGCGGTTTGCGCGGGGACCGGCGCCGTCCAAGCGACGGCGGCCACGAGGATCAAGCCAACGAGGGATTTCTTCATGGGGCCGGGACTTTAAGGGAACCGTCGGCGAGGCGCCAGAGACTGCGTCCGCGCCCTCTCAGGCCTTATCGGGCCATCCTTGCCGATGCTATGGTCGCCGCCGAACCGGTACGGTGAAGGGAGAGCGCGTGAGGGTCGTGTGCATCACTCCCGCGGGGCGCCAGCGGTACATGCGGCTGCTCGCGCCCTATGTGCTGTCGGACCCGCGGGTCGACGAGTGGCAGATCTGGCTCAATACGGTCGATCTCGGCGATCGGGCGTGGCTCGCGCGGCTCCACGAGCACGCGAAGGTCCGGCTGATCGAGCCGCCGTCTTTGCGGCCCAACGGCGGGTGGACCATCGGACAGTTCTGGCCCTACTGCGCGGACGAGAACGCGATCTACGTGCGCCTCGACGACGATGTCGTGTGGCTGGAGAAGGATTTCTTCGCCAACCTGGTTGCCGCGCGCGAGCGGAACCGGGATGCCTTCCTCGTCTCGGCGATGGTGATCAACAATGCGCTCTGCAGCTACCTGCTGCAGTTCACGGGCAAGCTGGTTTTCTCGGAATACCTGATGGCCCGATGCATGGATCCGGTCGCCTGGCAGAGCGCCGATTTTGCCCGGACGCTGCACTTGTGGGCCGTGAAGGAGATCGAGGCCGGGGAGCTTCCGTTTCGGTTTGGCGACTATCCCGTTGCCATGGCGCGGCTCTCGATCAACGCGATCTGCTACTTCGGCAGAGACGTCGCACCCTATGTCGACCGGATCGGACCCGAGGAGGAGGAATTCGTGAGCTGCGTGCTGCCGACCTTGCTGCACAAATCGAACGTCATCACCACCGACGCCTGGTGCGCGCACTTCGCATTCTATCCGCAACGCGAGCAGCTCGACAGGTCCGAGGTGCTCGATGCCTATACGCGGTTGCTGCTGGCGAGGTTCGGCACGAGCCAGGCCGGCGTCAGCCGGTGAGCCGCGGCAGGACACGCCGCTCGAACAGCGTCATCGCGCGAGCGATCGCCTGATCCATGTCGTAGTAGCGGTACTCGCCGAGCCGGCCGCAGATCAGGAGATCGGGAACCGCGAGCGCTCGCTCGGCGTAGCGCCCATATAGACGCTGGTTCGTGGTGCTCGGAAAGGGATACTCGAACTCGTCAGGGTGGTCAGGCGAGAAGGGATACTCCCGCGTCACCAGCGTGCCCGAGATTGCCGTCGCCTCCTCGGCGGGCATCATGCGCTTCCACTCGATCTCGCGAATGAACGCGCCGTCGGCGGGATCGGGGAAATTCGTGGCGGGGGCGGCATGCTTGTAAGCGATGTCGCCGAGCCAGAAATGCTCGCGCCGCTGCGCACGATAGTCGAGCCGTCCGAGCTCGAAGCCGAAAAACTCATCGATGGGACCCGTGAACACGGTCAGGCGCTGCCCGCGGAGCTCGTTGCGGCGCGCGAGAAAGTCGACGCCGCGGATCACGTGGATCCCCGCGAGGAGCGCTTCCATGAATGCGGAATAGCCGGTGACCGGCAGTCCCTGATGCGTGCTCGTCTTCAGTCGGCGATCGGCGGTCATGCGGACTTCGAAGCGCCCGGCAAGCGAGGCCTCCAGGGACGCAGCCGGCACGCCCCACTGCTTCTCCGTATAGCCACGCACGAATTTTTCGTAGACCAGCCGAGGCATCATCGCGAGGGAGGCTTCCTCGAAATTCCGAGGCTCGCCGGTGAACGCGGGAGACCAACGCGGACCGAAGTGCCGCTCGAGATAGGCCGCGCTGACCGGCCAATCCTCCGCAGCGCCGTCGACCATCGTCTTGACCTCCCCCGCGAAGGCCCGAAACGCAGCGAAGCGATGGACGAACCGCCAGATGCGCTCCGACGAGGTCCGGAAGAAATGCGGCCCGTAGGGATGCAGGACGATGCCGCTGGGATGCCGCTCGTCCCGAACGTTGCCGCCGATGACGGCGCGCCGCTCCAGGACGGTCACCGAATGCCCGGCGTCGTGCGCGAGCCGCGCGATGGTGGCGCCGGTCAGTCCAGATCCCACGACGACGAGCGCGGAGTCCATGCTAGCGTGCTCCGCGCGCGGCGGCGCGCCTAGAGCGCGAGGAAAGGCTGCGGCGGTACAAACGAGAAATCGAAGTATTCGGCGAGGGCGGCGCAATCCCGGAGCTGCTTCGCGGCCTTGCGCACAGAGAACCGCTCCATCATCTCTGGCCTCGTGCTGCGCGCGAGCGCGATCGCATCCGCGGGGCGAGCGAGCACGCGCTCGAGCGCCGCCTCCAAGCTGCCGTCCCCAAAAGCGAAGCTATAGGGGGCGAGCCCCGCGAAATTCTCGCGCGTGAACGAATTGGCATCGCCGAGCGGCATTACGCCCATCCCAAGCGCGGTGAAGAATCGGTCGTGCGCGGAGAGCTCGATGTTCGGGTTCATCGTGATGCTGGCCGTTGCGCGGGCGATCGCTTGGTTGACGGTGGCGTAGTCGGCACCGCCGTGGAACCGCGCCCGCGCGCCCTCGCGGTCGATGTGCTCCCAGTTCACGCCGTAGATGTCGACCGGAAAACGCTTGATGGCCTCGGCGATCGCCGTGGACTTGCGCCGGCGCACGTAGTCGTCGATCTGTACGATCAAGAACCGAGTCAGGCGGTCGAAGGGCTGCAGCTCGAGGCCGTGTGCCGCCGCCACCCGCCGCACGACGTCCGGATAGAGGCCGCAGGATCCGAGGCCGATCTCGTCGAGACTGTCGCGGATCAGGGGCTCGAGGTGCGGCAGGGCGCGCCAGCGCGTCTCTAGGTCTCGTGGATCGTTGCCGGTCTTCGCGAAGACCACCCTCGGCCCCTCCGCCATGTCGGGGTCGGCGATCGGCAGATCCGGAATGCCGAAATGGAGCGACGTTACGAGATGGGGCGCTTTCACATGGTCGCGTTGGTAGAGCGCGTGGTCCCGAAACAGGTAGCCCAGCACGACATTAGCCGGAAGCCGGCGATGCCGGCTGGCGAAGTAGGCGGGGTGATCGCAATGCAGGAAGAGGATCGGAAAGCGCATCTGCTCCCAGAGGCTCCGGGCGCGCTCGGCGATCTCGATCGCCATGCCAGACATGCAGACGGCGAACTCGATGTCCAGAGAGCCGAGGGCGTCGCTCAGCCGGTCCGGCCAATCGCGCGCGCTGATATTCAGCTCCACGACTTGCGCGCCGTCCTGGGTCCACATACGCCCCAGCATCGCCAGCAAAGAATTCAGCGAGCCGTAGGCGGACGCACCCGTGATCGACAGAATGGTCGCGCTGTCCGCCCGCGCAGCGCGACGCTTCGGCGCGGCGGTCGGCGCCTCCTTCGCGAGCATTGCCGAGATGTGTTCGAGGACGGTGCCGGATTTTTCCATTTGGGAAACCCGCTTGACCCGAGGCAGCGGGGTCGAGCGGGTTTCAAGCTAGCGCATCGCGCAGCGTGAAGCGAGCGCGTGGCCGCGCGCTCTCACTGAAGCGGGTCTAAGGAACGCGCCGGACGCGGCGATCAGAGCCAGACGCGGCGCTTGCCGAAGCGCGGGGCGCCAGGGCTCGGGGTCAGGATGCACAACACCGCGTTCGGTAGTCCGTTCGGCGGGCCGAGTGGCAATGCCACGATGCGGAACCCAGCAACGCCGGTGAGCGTCTCGAGCCGTTGCTGCTCCTCGACGGGCTCGTCGTTGACCAGCGCGGTGCGCGCGGCTTCCAGCATCCACTCGGTCGACTGCGAGCCGACTTCGGCGACGCTCTGGGACTCGGCGCAGGCGGTGCCGAGCCGGGTCACGCGCGTCGGCCGCAACTCGCCCCGCGGATCTTGCGAGGCTGGCATATAGGTCATGAGGAGCGAGCCTGGCCAGCGCTCGATGACTAGGTCGCGATCGATCGACTCCGGCGTGGGGTTGTCATCACCGCGGCGCAGCGAGCGCCAGTAATCCACGAGCTCCTTGAAGACCGGTGCGCGTGGCGCGGCAGGTATCGGCGCGGCTGTCGGCATGACCGGCGCAGTGGCGATCGGCGGCTCGGATCCAGACTCCTTCGGCGGAGGCGGCGGCTCGATGATTGCCGCCGGCGCAGTCTCGGTCTGGTCGCCCTCGATGTCGAGCGTTGCGGCCGGGAGTGGCGTCTCCTCCATCGGGGAGAGCGAGACTTTGGGCGGCTCCGCCATCTCGGACGGCAGGGTATCCTCGACCGTGGATAGCGCCTTCACCCAATCGGGCACGACGCTAGCGTCTGACTCAACGCTCGGCGCCGGATCCGGCTCGACGCGGACGAGCATGGGCGCGTCGGCATCCGTCGCCACAGGCGCCGCCGCAAGCATGAGCGGGAAGCTGGGCTCGACCGCCACAGAGGGCGCGACCTCGACTTCAGCGATCGGAGCGGGTGTGGGCGCGGCTGCCGGCGGCTCGCTCGTTGCGGTGGGCGCAGGCTGGTGCCGCGCGAGCTCGAAGAACCGCGTGAGATCGCCGGTCTTGGCGGATCCGCTCGACTTCCCCTTGGTGGCGATGCTGATCAGGCTCGCGGCGGGCGGTCTCGCGGGCGATGCGTCGCTGGCGGGTGATTTTGCTGTCGGGCTCTCGGGCGTTGCCGCAGCCTCGGGTGTGCCATCGCCGCTCGGGGGCGTGATCGCGCCATCGGGGAGCGGCGAGGTGGAGCTTGGCGCCATGTCCAAGGCCGGGAGGGTCATCAGACCGGCTCCGGCCTCGCGGGCATCTTGAGGCAGGGGCAGGGCTCGGCGATTTGCGCAGGGATCTCGCTGCGGAGATAGTGGTCGAGCGCCGACAGCAACAGATCCTGATTGGTGATGCCGAGCTTGACGGCGGCGAGCCGCAGGTGCTGGCGGCGCGCGCGGTCGAGCTTCACCGAGACGCGAACGGGTGCGTTGGGATCGAGCCGCTTCAGCGGCTTGCTCGCCAAGCCGATCGTGGCGCCGAGTGATCCGCCGGCATGGCTACTCAGGAAGTCCATCGGCGTGGCGCTGCCCTTGCGGAACAGCAGTGAGCCGCTGAGCACGGCGGCGTGACTGTTTTTCATGATGCGCTCGCTGCGATCGGCATGGGCTCACTGGGGGTGAGCTGATCGGTTGCGAGCAAGGTGCGGTGCTCGCCTTGGAGCCGGCGGCTCAGATACTCCCAGAGCATGGCGATCTCGCCCGCGGCGCGGACCTCGTCCGGGACCTCCATCACCGTGCGGCCGTCGATCATGCTGGCGGCGAAAGCGGTGCGCTGATGGATGATGGTGGGCGCCAAGGTGCCATGCTGTGAGAGCGCCATCACGGCTTCCGAGGTGATGCGGGCGCGGGGCGTCGCGCCATTCACCACGAAGACCAGCGGCGTGCCCAAGCGCTCGACGAGCTCCACGGTGGCGCCGGCGGCGCGCAGGTCGTGTGGGCTCGGCCGCGCCGGGACCACCACGAGATTGGATGCGCGCACCACCTCGGAGATGGTGGCGGCGATCGCAGGCGGCGTGTCGATCACGAGGAGCTTGATCCCGAGGGAGTCCATCCGGGAGATGTCCTCGGCGAGCCGGTCGGCGCCCGTTCGTGCGAAGAGCGGGGTCTCGGCCTCGCGGGCGTTCCACCACTCGGCGAGACTGCCCTGAGGGTCGGTGTCCACCAGCGCCACCGGACCGGCGCCGGAGCGGTCCGCCTGGACCGCGAGATGACCGGCTAGTGTGGTCTTGCCCGAGCCTCCCTTCTGGGAAGCGACCGCAATAACGTGCATATCTCCCTCTCCATCGGCCGACTGCCGGCTTGTCGCAAGACTACGTGGGTTTCTCTGTCAAAGATAGAAGTAACGCTGTGCATTTGCCGCAATTATTCTGACATGTAAAGTATCTATGAGGGATTACTAACGGATTATTAAGCAATCCTTAAGGATTCGTGGCCCAACGAGACTTTCGAAAGTCAATACTCCGGGCAGGTCGCGGCGAAGGCCGGTCCGAAGCTCGCCTTGAGCGCCACGTCCACCTCGGTCATGCCGACGGCGACGCCTTGGGCCGCAAGCGACGTGACGCCATGGCCGCGGATGCCGCAGGCGACAATGCCGCGATAATGCGAGAGATCGGGATCCACGTTGAGCGCCACGCCATGGTAGGTCACCCATTGACGCACCCGCACGCCGATGGCGGCGATCTTGCTCTCGTTGCCTTGGCCCTCGTCGATCCAGATGCCGACCCGGCCGGCACGCCGCTCGCCCTTGATGTTGAACCGCGCGAGGGTGCGAATCATCCATTCCTCGAGCCCCGCGACGAAGCAGCGCACGTCCGTGCCTCGGCGCTTCAGGTCGAGCATCACATACGCCACGCGCTGGCCGGGCCCGTGATAGGTGTATTGCCCGCCGCGGCCGGTGCGGTGCACCGGTAAGAGGCCGGGCTCGAGCAGGTCGCTCTCGCGTGCGCTGGTGCCGGCGGTGTAGAGCGGTGGGTGCTCGAGGAGCCAGATCAGCTCGGGCGCGGTGCCCGCGCGGATCGCGGCGACCCGTCGCTCCATGTCGGCGACCGCGTCCGCGTAGCCCACGGGCTCGTCGCTGATCCGCCACTCGACGGTGCTGGCGGCGCTTGTCTCATCGGAGGTCGGGAGTGCGGACGCCGCGGTCACCGTCCTAATCCGAGGGATGACACGCGGTGGGAGCCCCGAGCGGGCGGGTGGTCGCGCTCCCTCCCTTCAGCACGGTCTCGGCGTCATAGACGATAACCGTCGGTGCCTCGTTCCAGCGTTGGCGGTCGAGCTCCTTCAGCGCGGCGGTCATGCAGGCGGGGCCAGCCTTCTTGTTGGCCTCGCAGCGGCCTTTCGCCATCTCGTTCTTGGCTTTGAGATAGCCTGCATCGCAATCGGGCTGCTTGGCGCTGGTCTCGCCGGTCGTGGTGGCGATCTTGCTCCAGCAGCTGGTGCCGTCGTGCGGCACCGAGCACTCCGCGCTGTAGCTCCGGGCATAGCGCACCGTGAGGACGTCTCCGGCGAGCGTCACGGCCTTGAGCTTGCCGACGGCGGAATCCTCGAAGAGCTTCTTCCCGGTGCCCGCCGCGACGATCGCGAAGCCCAGCCCCCCGTTGACTCCATCGTCGGCGCTGAAGAACACATAGTCGCCTTTGACCCCGTCGGCGTAGCCGCTCCAGTCCTTCGGATCGACCACCTTCTCGCCGGGGATGTTCTTGCGCTGGCAGACGGGCTTGGCGCCGGGCGCCAAGGGGACGATCGAGAGTTGCGCCGCGCCGACCTCGCCCTCGTCCACCTGCTTCACCATGAAATGCGCGTAGATGCTGCAGGTGACCTTGGGCTTGGCGCCGACCTCGTTGGCAGGGAGCGTGACCTTCAGGGTCTTGAGCGGCGCGTCGTAGACGGAAGCGATCTTCGCGGGCTTGGCGTGCGCGGCCTTGGTGGCGCTGGTCTTCGCCAAGGCCGAGGTTGCGCCGGACGCCAACAAGGCGCCCGCGCAGACTGCCGCCAGAACCGCCTTCATCCCACCCTCCGTCCGCGAGCCGCCTCGCCGGTCGAGGGGCAAGCCCTTGTCCCTCGTCGTGGATTTTCGGTCAAGCGGCAGGCCAAGTCGCGTCCGCACCCATCGCATGACCTTGCTATAGCGCGGGGGATTTGGTAATGACCCGCCCTCGGCGGCACCCCCTTGGATGCAACGCCCTCTCATGCGGCCGTGGCGGAATTGGTAGACGCACTAGCTTGAGGTGCTAGCGGGGGAAACCCCTTGGAAGTTCGAGTCTTCTCGGCCGCACCATCTCTCTGTTTCTAGTCCGATACCGCTGGCGGGCCATGGGTCACGGTGCGTCGGTCTTGATCGCGTCATCGCCAGGTATTACATTTTCTGGAAAGTAATGGAGCTTACAATGGAATCCGCCATCACCGTCAAAGGCCAAGCGACCATCCCGAAAGCCATTCGCGACCACCTGCGGCTGAAGCCGGGGGACCGGGTGAAGTTCTTCGTGCATCCGGACGGTACCGTCGTGCTGCTCCCGAAGCTTCCGGCTTCGGCCCTACGCGGCATCGTCAAGCCGCGGCGCGGGCCCGTGAGCATCGAGGACATGACAGAGGCGGTGGTCGCCGCCGCGAGCGAGAGGACGCCAGCTCGAAAGCGGCGGTGAGATGATCGGAATCGATACGAACGTCCTGGTGCGGCACTTGGCGCAGGACGATCCGGTCCAATCCCCCCGAGCGAGCGAGCTAATCGAGCGACGCCTCAGCGCCGAGGAGCCAGGCTTCGTGAGCGTTGTTGTCATGGCGGAGCTGGCATGGGTGCTCGAGCGTTCATACGGATTGCCGGACCGAGAGATCGTCATCGCAATAGAGCGCCTGCTTCAAACGGACTCACTCCTTATCGAGAGCGAAAAAGAAGTCTTCGACGCCTTCGCGGCTCTGAAAGAAGGCCGTGGATCGTTTGGTGATGCACTCATTGCCGCGCTCGTGGCCAGAGCAGGCTGTGAGCACACGCTCACCTTTGATCGCAGAGCGTTGCGTTTGCCTGGCTTTGCGCCGGCATGAATGCGAGGAGACCATCATGAAGCAGAAGGTGATGCGGATCGAGCAGCCTTTGGTGGTCATGTTCGAGGCGCCCGGCGGCGAGGTGATCTGTCACGTCCATCCGAGCAAGACCGCGAGCTCGCACCAGCACTTTGGGCTCTTGATCTGCGACCTGGTCCGCCATGTTGCGCGGGCCTTCAAGGTCACCGAGGACGATGTCTGGGAATGGGTCGACAAAGAGCGCGATCGCCCGACGACCGAGATCAAGACCCCACGCTGAGCGACCGAGCTCCGATCGCAGTCGCTGAAGAGCAGGATTTCTTTCGAGCGGCGCGCCTGCTAGGCGCGATTGATCGCGGCATTCCGATTCTATAGGATACCCCCCTATCCTATAGATCGAGGCGGCCATGAGCCACACCATTCGCCACAAGCAAAAACTCTTGCACCGCGTGAGCCGGATCGGTGGACAGGTGGAAGCGGTGAAGCGCGCGCTCGAGGGGGAGGTCGGGTGCGCCGAGGTCATGCACCTGATCGCGGCTTGCCGGGGTGCCATCAATGGCCTCCTCGCCGAGGTGGTCGAGGATCACATCCGGACCCACCTGGTAGACCGATCGAAGAACCCTGGCACGCAGGAAGTGGCGGCGACCGATCAGCTTGTCGATGTCGTCCACAGTTATTTCAAATGAGGACCACACCGACGCACGACGACACGATGCGCACCCACGGCCACAGCCATGTCTTCCTCGGCGCTGACCACGCACGGAACGAGCGCAAGACCTGGGGTGTGATCGCGCTCTGCTCGGCAATGATGATCCTGGAGATCGGCGGCGGCGCACTCTTTGGATCGATGGCCCTGATCGCCGATGGGCTCCACATGTCGACCCACGCGACGGCGCTGGGGATCGCCGCGCTCGCCTATACCTACGCCCGGCGCCGAGCTGAGGACCCGCGCTTCACGTTCGGAACGGGCAAATTCGGCGATCTCGCGGGCTATACCGGCGCCATCATCCTCGCGATGATCGCTCTGCTGATCGGCTATGAGGCGGTGTCACGGCTCTTCGCGCCGATCCACATCGACTTCGATCAGGCGATCCCGATCGCAGTGCTGGGCCTGCTCGTGAACATCGCCAGCGCCTGGATGCTGAGCGGGGGCCATTCGCACGGTCACGCCCATGGCCCCGGCCCCGGGCACACGCATGGTCACGACGATCATGATCACGGTCATCACCATGGCCATGGGCATGGTCACGAGCATGGAAATCCGCACCACGACGACGCGGCCGAGTGGGACAACAACATGCGCGCGGCCTTCCTCCACGTGGCTGCCGATGGTGCGGTCTCGGTGTTGGCGATCGTCGGGCTCTCGATGGGGAAATTCTTCGGCTGGGTCTGGATGGACCCGGTGATGGGGATCGTGGGCGCGCTGGTGATCGCCAACTGGTCTCACGGTCTCGTGCGTGACACCGGCAGCATCTTGCTCGACATGACCACGGACGGAGCGGTCGCCGGCCGCATCCGCCGCGCCATCGAGACCGATGGCGACGGGGTCGCGGATCTGCACCTCTGGCGCCTCGGTCCCGGGCACCTCGGCGCCATCCTGTCAGTGGTCACATCTGAGCCGCGGAGCGCCGAGTTCTATCACGCGCTTCTCGGCGAGGTCGGCCGGTTCTCCCATGTGACGGTCGAGGTGCGCAACCGGACGGTCGCCGAGACGCAGTGACCGCGCTAATCTAGGGGCGCGGCAGGCGACATTCGGGAGGGGGAGGATGATCAGGCGATGCATGCAGGCGGGCGTGGCTGGATCGGCGCTCTTGCTCTTGGCCGCGGCGGCACCGCCCGCCAAGACCGTGGTAATCGAGTTCCTGCAGGGACCGATCACGCCGAAGAACATCGGCGACCTCGCGGGTGTCGCGTGCCGCAACTACGATCACATCGTGCACATCGACATCAGCGTGAACTGGCCCGCCAAGGACGCCGACGTCGACACCACCGGCAATCAGCAACTCACCTTCTGGAACAGCAAGGCCGAGTATCTGTTTCCGAAGGACAGCTACCAGTACCTGCACGGCGAGTACGTGATCAAAGGCTACTTCATCGCCCGCAACGGCGGCATCCACCAGGGCACCACCTCCCGCGCTTTCGAGCGGGTGGACGACGCCACGGTCATGCTGAGTCCGACCGTGGCCGAGCGGAAAGCCGGCGGGAAGGGGTGCAAGTAGGCCCGCCGCCTCTTGCCCAAACGCGACGCCATCAATGACTGTCGATTGACAAGTGACAGGCGACAGACTACTCCTTCGCCGTGATCAGATCGTTTCGGCATCGCGGGCTCAAATCGCTCTATGAAGGCCGGACCGCTAAGAGGGTTGCGCCGGATCGCCTCCAAAAGCTGCGCGACATTTTAGCGGTTCTCGATAGAAGTCGAAGCCCCGCGGAAATGGCACTCCCGGGGTTCCGATTGCATCCACTCAAGGGTGAACTTGTGGGCCATTGGGCGGTGTCAGTCTCGGGCAACTGGAGGGTGACGTTTCGTTTCTCAGATGGCGACGCCTTCGATGTCGACTATCTCGACTACCATTGAGGCATTGAATCCCATGGCTATGCGAAATCCTCCCCATCCCGGCGGTGTCGTTCGTAGGCAGTGCCTCGACGCACTGGGTCTCACCGTAACCGAGGCGGCCAAAGGGTTGGGCGTGACCCGGCAAGCTCTATCGGATCTTCTCAACGAGAAAGCTGGGGTTTCCGTGGAGATGGCGATCCGCCTCTCGAAGGCTTTCGGATCGAGCCCGGAAACTTGGCTGGGCATGCAGATGGCTTACGATCTCTGGCAGGCGCGCCTGAAAGCAGCGTCCGTCAAGGTCCGGCACTTCAAGGCCGCGTGATGCTCACGCCCGGGAGCCTCTGATGGCGGACGACATTCACGACAGCGCGCTCGAGTATCACCGGCTGCCGACGCCGGGGAAAATCGCGATCGCAGCGACCAAGCCGCTCGCGAACCAGCGCGACTTGGCGCTCGCCTATTCGCCGGGTGTGGCCGCAGCGTGCAACGCGATCGTTGCGGACCCTGCCGAGGCCGCCACCGTCACTGCGCGCAGCAACCTCGTGGGTGTCGTCACCAACGGCACCGCCGTGCTGGGCCTCGGCGCGATCGGGCCGCTCGCGGCGAAGCCGGTGATGGAGGGCAAGGCGGTTCTCTTCAAGAAATTCGCAGGCATCGACGTCTTCGACATCGAGATCGCCGAGCGCGATCCCGACAAGCTCGTCGAGGTGATCGCCGCGCTCGAGCCCACCTTCGGCGGCATCAACCTCGAGGACATCAAGGCACCGGAGTGCTTCGAGATCGAGGCGAAGCTCCGCGCACGCATGAAAATCCCGGTGTTCCACGACGATCAACACGGCACCGCCATCATCGTGGGGGCGGCGGTGCGGAACGCGCTGAAGCTCGTTGGGAAATCCATCGGCGAGGTGAAGCTGGTGAGCTCCGGCGCGGGCGCCGCCGCGATCGCTTGCCTCGACCTGCTGGTCGACATGGGCGTCAAGGTCGAGAACATCATCGTCACCGACCGCTATGGCGTCGTCTATCGCGGCCGCAAAGAGGAGATGGACCCGCGCAAGGACCGCTACCTCAAGGACACCAAGGCGCGCACGCTGGGCGACGTCATCGGCGGCGCCGATATCTTCCTGGGTTTGTCCGCACCAGGCGTGCTCACGGCCGAGATGATCGGGCGCATGGCGCCGAAGCCGATCATCTTCGCGCTCGCGAACCCGGTGCCGGAGATCCTGCCGGAACTCGCGCGCCAGGCGCGGCCCGACGCGCTCATCGCGACCGGTCGGACCGACTATCCGAACCAGGTCAACAACGTGCTCTGCTTCCCCTTCATCTTCAGGGGCGCGCTCGACGTGGGGGCGACCGCGATCAACGAGACGATGAAGCTCGCGGCGGTCGAGGCGCTCGCGAACCTCGCGAAGGCACCGCCCTCCGACGTGGTCGCCGCTGCCTATGGCGAGGCGCCGCTCACCTTCGGTCCCGACTACATCATCCCGAAGCCGTTCGACCCGCGCCTGATCCTGGAGATCGCGCCGGCGGTCGCGAAAGCTGCGATGGAGAGCGGCGTCGCCACCCGGCCGATCAAGGATTTCGAGACCTATCGCGAGCGGCTCGGGCGTTTCGTGTTCCGCTCCGGCCTCACCATGAAGCCGGTATTCGAGCGCGCGCGGACCGAGCCCATGCGCGTGGTCTATGCCGAGGGTGAGGACGAGCGCGTGCTGCGCGCGGTGCAGCAGGTGATCGACGACCGGCTCGCCAAGCCGATCATCATCGGCCGGCGCGCCGTGGTCGAGCGGCGGATCGAGCGGCTCAACCTGCGCCTCAAGATCGGCGAAGGCCTTGAGCTCTGCGATCCCGAGGACGATCCGCGCTACAACGACTACTGGCAGCTCTATCACGCGCTCATGGAACGCAAGGGCGTGGCGCCTGATTTCGCGCGGCGCGTCGTGCGCACGCGGCCGACCGCGATCGCGGCGCTGATGGTGAAGCGCGGCGAGGCCGACGCCTTGCTCTGCGGCACCATCGGGCAGTACCGGCGGCATCTCAATCACGTCATCGAGATACTCGGCCTCAAGCCGGGCGTCGGCGCGGCCGCCGCGCTCAGCGTGCTGATCCTCGCCAAAGGCACTT
>DATEGF010000119.1:0-28990 GCA_035280245.1 Allostellaceae bacterium | reverse complement strand
CACCCCGGCCGCGCGATCATCGCCCGCTTCGAGGCGGCAGCGCTCCGCGCCCGCGCGGGCGATCCTGCGGCCGCGATCGCGGCCTATGACGCGATCGCCAAGGACGGATCGATCGATCTGGTCTACCGCGATCTCGCGACGGTGCTCTGGGGCCTCCACGCCCTCGACACGATCGATCCGCCGGCGGTGATCGAGCGGTTGCAGCCGCTGACGGCTCAGGACAATCCCTGGCACGCGACCGCGATCGAGGTCACGGCGGCGGCGCATCTCAAGACCGGTGATCGTGCGGCAGCGAAGGCGGAGTATCAGAAGATCGCCGACGACTTGAAGGCACCGCGGGGCGTGCGTGCGCGCGCCACTGAAATGCTGGCCGCGCTGGGGTCGTGACTTGAGGTCAGTGGGGATGAGCAGGCTCTTTCCGGCGGCGATCGTGTTGCTGGCGCTGGGGCTGGCGAGCTGCAACATGGCCGATTTGGTCGACTCAGTATTGCCGACCGCGCCCAAGCCACCGCTGCCGGGCAAGCGCGTCTCGGTGCTCAATCTTGAGGCGGGGGTCAAGCCTGACGCCTCGATCCAGGAAGTCGACGTGCGCTTGCCGGAACCCGTCGTCAATCGCGATTGGCCCGAGGCCGGTGGCTATCCGACGCATGCGATGTATCACTTGGCGCTCGGCGACCGGGTGCGCCAGGCGTGGACGCGCAGCTTCGGCGAGGGCAACTCGCGCGCGGGCCAGATCCTGGCGTCGCCGGTGGTGGAGAACGGCCGGATCGTCACCATGGACGCGGAGTCCCTGGTGACCGCCTTCGATGCCGGCAATGGGCGCCGGCTCTGGCGCTTCAATCCGCGGCCGAAGAAGATCGATACCACGACCTTCGGCGGTGGCGTGGCGGCGCTCGGCAATCGCGTCTACGTCTCCACCGGCTACGCTGAGGTGCTGGCGCTCGATGCCAGGAATGGGAGGCCGCTGTGGCGCCGGCCGGTGGCGGCACCGTTGCATTCGCCGCCCACGGTGGCCGACGGCCGCGTCTTCGCGGTCACCGTCGACAACGAGCTGGTGGTGCTGGCGGCGGATGACGGCCGCATCCTTTGGACTCACAACGGATTGCCGGAGACCGCGGGCCTGCTCGGCGGCTCGAGTCCGGCGGTCGAGGGCGACATTGTGGTGGTCGCCTATTCCTCCGGCGAGATTTTCGCGCTCCAAGTCGCGAATGGGCGGCCGCTCTGGACGGACAATCTCGCGAGCGCGCGAAGCCTCGACGCCTTGACCGCGCTCGCCGACATCCGCGGGCGGCCGGTGATCGACCACGGGCTGGTGTTCGCGATCAGCCACAGCGGCCGCATGGTGGCGATCGACCTGCGCACCGGCGACCGGGTTTGGGAGCAGGACATCGGCGGCTCGTACACGCCCTGGGTTGCCGGCGATTTCGTCTACGTGCTGACCAACGACGACTCCGTCGTCTGCCTGACGCGGCGCGAGGGCAAGATCAAATGGGTGCTCGATCTGCCGCGCTACGAGAACGAGGTGAAGAAGAAGGATCCGCTCGACTGGTCCGGGCCGGTGCTCGCGAGCGACCGGCTCATCGTGCTGGCGTCCAATGGCGATGCCCTCTCGATCTCGCCCTATACGGGCAAGGCGCTCGGACGGATCATCTTCTCCGACGGCAGCTACGTCGCTCCGGTGCTCGCGAACAAGACGCTCTATATCGTCACCCAGGGCGCCGACCTCATCGCCTACCGCTAGGCGAAGCGCGCGGCCATGACCGCCACGGTCGCCATCGTCGGCCGCCCGAACGTCGGCAAGTCGACGCTGTTCAATCGCCTGACGCAGCGCCGCCTCGCGCTGGTCGACGACACGCCGGGCGTCACCCGCGACTGGCGGGAGGGCGAGGCCTCGCTCGGCGACCTCGCCTTCCGCGTGCTCGACACCGCCGGCCTCGAGGAAGCCGAGCGCGACAGTCTTGCCGCGCGCATGAGCGAACAGACCGATCGCGCGATCGGCGGCGCCGACGCGGTGCTGTTCCTGATCGACGCGCGCGCCGGCGTCACCGCGGTCGATCGGCATTTCGCCGAGCGCCTGCGGCGACGCGGCGTGCGGACGCTGCTGGTCGCGAACAAGACCGAGGGGCGCGCGGGCGGCCCCGGCTTGATCGAGGCCTATGAGCTCGGGCTCGGCGAGCCGATCGCGATCTCGGCCGAGCACGGCGAGGGCATGGCGGAGCTTTACGAGGCATTGCGGCCGCTGATCGAGGGCGCGATTCCGGAGGCGGAACCCACGCCGGAACCCGAAGCATCGAAGCCGCTGCAGCTCGCGGTGGTGGGTCGCCCGAATGTCGGCAAGTCGACCCTGGTCAATCGGCTCCTTGGCGAGGAGCGGCTGCTCACGGGGCCGGAGGCCGGCATCACCCGCGACGCGATCGCGGTCGAGTGGCGTTGGCGCGGCAAGCCCGTTCGCCTGATCGACACCGCAGGTCTCCGCCGCAAGGCGAAGGTCGAGGAGAAGCTGGAGAAGCTCTCGGTCGCCGATACGCTCCGCGCCATTCGCTTCGCCGAGGTCGTGATCCTCGTGCTCGACGCCGAGCAGATGCTCGAGCGCCAGGACCTCGCGATCGCGCGTCTCGTGGAGGAGGAGGGGCGCGCCCTCGTGCTCGCCGTCAACAAGTGGGAAATCGTGGCGGACAAGCCGAAGGCACTCGAGAAGCTCCGCGACCGGCTCGAGGTCTCGCTGCCGCAGCTGCAAGGCGTCGCGACGGTGACGCTCTCGGCCAAGACCGGCCGCGCGATCGAGAAGCTGATGCCGGCGGTCTTCGACGCCCACGAGGCCTGGAACCGGCGGATCGCCACACCCGCGCTCAACCGCTGGCTCGAGGCAGCGCAGGCGCGGCATCCGCCACCGCTGGTCTCGGGCCGCCGGCTCAAGCTGCGCTATATGACGCAGGCGAACGTGCGCCCGCCCACCTTCGCGCTCTTCGCGTCGAAGCCCGGCGACTTGCCGGAGTCCTATCGCGGCTACCTCGTAAAGCGCCTGCGCGAGGATTTCGAGCTGCCAGGCGTGCCTATCCGCATGATGCTGCGGAAAGGCAAGAACCCGTACTCGGAGAAGGACTGAGCCCGGCTCAGCTCCGCCGCCGATCCATGAAGATGAGGGCGGCGCCCGCCAGCACGGCGACGATGCCGGCGTAAGTCGGGATCGGATAATCGCTTTCGGTGGTCTGCGTCGCCGTCACCGGGCCGATCTTGGCGACCTCCTCGGTATGACGGACCGGGATGGAGCGGACCACCAGCCCGGCAATCCCGAGCAGGATCAGCACCACACCCAGGATCGCTAACGGTCGCATCGGGTCCTCCTGGTTTCAGGTTGCATCAGGCAACGGCCGACACCAGCTCGCCATTCCGCGCGGAGCCGGTGTCGGCAAGGGTGACGAATGTCTCGGTGCGGCTCTCGGGCGTCGGGAGCTTGGCGCGATCCTCCCCCGGAAACCCACGCAGCCGCAGGGCGGTCGCCATGACGCCGGGATCGACGAGGTTCGCGGTCGCCTTGGTGACGCCGAGCTCGCGCGCATAGATGCGCACGATCGCCTCGAGCGCCGATTTGCTGGCGGCATACGCACCCCAATAGGCGCTCAAGTCGCGCGCGGCGGCGCAGGTCACGAAGAGCGCGCGGCCCGCCTCCGAGCGCCGGAGCAGCGGGTCGAGGGCGCGAATGAGCCGCCAGTTCGCGGTTACATTCACGGCCATTACCTCGTCCCAGGTCTTGGGATCGAGGTGCCCGAGCGGCGAGAGCTTGCCCAGCACTGCGGCATTGCCGACGAGCACATCGAGCCGTCCGAAGCGCTGCTCAATCGCGGCCGCCATCTGATCGATCTTGTCGGGCTCGCGGAGATCGAGGGGCAGCAGCGTTGCCGGGGCACCCCCCGCCCTCCGGATATCGTCGTCGACCTCCTCGAGGCCGCCCTGGGTGCGTGCCGTGAGGATGACGTGTGCTCCTTCCGCGGCGAAGCGCCGCGCGAGCGCCGCACCCAAGCCGCGCGACGCGCCCGTGATGAGCGCGAGCCGGCCTTGCAAGCGCGGCTTTCGTGCGCTCACCCCTCACCCCAACGAGGGGGCCCATCGCGGAGCGATGGGAGGGTGAGGGGTGAAGGGCACCACCCTCATCGGCGACGTAAGGACTAGGCCGTCTCCGCCAGGAGCGACAGTTGGATGGAGACTTTGCCTGCCTCGTGGTCGGTGAGGGCGATCGGATAATCGCCGGTGAAGCAGGCGTCGCAAAACTTGGGTGCCGCGGGATCGCGGCCGGACTCACCCATGGCGCGATAGAGCCCGCCAATCGAGATGAACGCGAGGCTGTCGGCACCGATGAAGCGGCCCATGGAGCTGACGTCGTAGCGCGAGGCCAGGAGCTGCTCGCGCTCGGGTGTCGCGATACCATAGAAGCACGAATGCGTGGTCGGCGGGCTCGAGATGCGCATGTGCACCTCGCGGGCGCCGGCGCTCCGCACCATGTCGACGATCTTGGTCGAGGTGGTGCCGCGCACGATCGAGTCATCGACGAGCACCACCCGCTTGCCCTCGAGGCCCGAGGCGTTGGCGTTGTGCTTGAGCCTCACGCCGAGGTGGCGGATCTGGTCGGTCGGCTCGATGAAGGTGCGGCCGACGTAATGATTGCGAATAATACCGAGCTCGAACGGCAGGCCGGATTCCTGCGCGTAACCGATTGCCGCCGGCACGCCGGAATCCGGTACCGGCACCACAATGTCGGCATCGATGTGGCTCTCACGGGCAAGCTCGGCGCCGATGCGCTTCCTCGCCTCGTAGACGCTGGTGCCCTCGACGACGCTGTCGGGCCGCGCGAAGTAGATGTGCTCGAAGATGCAGAAGCGCTTGCGCATCTTCGGAAACGGCCGCGAGCTGCGCACGCCCAGGGCGTCGATGGTCAGGAGCTCACCGGGCTCGACGTCGCGCACAAACTCGGCGCCGATGATGTCGAGCGCGCAGGTCTCCGAGGAAATGATCCAGGCGTCGCCCAGCTGGCCCAAAACGAGAGGCCGCACCCCCATCGGATCGCGCACGCCGAACAAGCCGTCCTGCGACAGCGCGCCGAGAGAATAGGCCCCCTCGACCTGTCGCAACGCCTCGACCATGCGGTCCTCGACCGTGCGCTTCAGGCTGGTCGCGATCAAGTGGACGATCACCTCGGTGTCGCTGGTCGATTGGAAGAGACTACCGCGCCGCACCAGCTGGCGCCGCAGGTGGTACGAATTCGTGAGATTGCCGTTGTGGCAGATCGCGAGCCCGCCGAACTCGAAGTCGGCGAACAGGGGTTGCACGTTCCGCATGGCGACTTCGCCGGTGGTGGCATAGCGGACGTGGCCCAGCGCCGAATGCCCCGCGAGCCGAGCCATCACGTCCTTCGACGAGAAGATGTCTCCGACATGGCCCATGTCGCGGTGCGCGTGGAACTGCTCGCCATCGAAGGCGACGACCCCCGCGGCCTCCTGGCCGCGATGCTGGAGCGCGTGCAGGCCGAGCGCCACCAGCGCCGCTGCTTCCGGATGCCCAAACACCCCGAAGACGCCACACTCCTCCCTCAGATGGTCGTCGTCAAAGGGGTGCGTGGTCGGCATATCGGGACCTCGGCGATCTCGTGGAAGGCTTATCCACGCTAGCTAGATGGTGACGACTCCACGGGTTTTGCAGGCCCGGTGGCCACGGTTCTACACGCTAATTCCCGGCACTTCCAGCGCGCTCGGCAACTCCCTGCGCGGTCAAATGGATGCTTGGGTATCGTGTCTGAGGCGGCAGTTATCCGGTCCGCGAGTCGGCCTATTTCGGTCGGGTCTCCCGCAACCGCTGGTCCGGCTGTCTGAGCTCCCCACGGCGGAGCATGCGCACCGCCTCGACGAGCGTGCGGGCGGCGTTGCGGGTCTCTTCCTGCACGTCCGCGTCCGCGTCGAGCTCGGCGTGGCTCGTCGCGTAGGGTTTGTAGTACCCGATATAAGAGCCGAGCAGGGCCTTATGGCCCGCCGGAATGAGCCCGATGTCGCTGAGCCAGTCCGTCAGGATGCGACGAAGATTCTCCACGCCCGCGGCGTCGCCATGCACCACGACCGAGAACACCCGTCCCGCGAGATGGCGCGGATAGGACCAGCCCTTGAGCTCGAGTTCCTTCGCGCGCTTCGGGTCCTTTCCACCGGTCGAGGTCGGGTCGGGATTGCCGCCATCCGCGCAGACCAGGCGGTCGATCATCAGCTTCAGCGTACTCGGCGCCTGATACCAGTTGACAGGAGCCAGGATCATCACGCCGTGCGCCGCGGCCCAGCGCGGGTAGATCTCCGCCATCCAATCGTTCACCTGGCCCATGGCATGGTTGGGGTAGCAGGAGCACGGCCAGTTGCAGAGCGGCATTGCCGTGGAGACGCAGGCCTTGCACGGATAGATGATCCGACCGTACTCGGACGTCAGGCGGCTCAAGTCGAGCAGATCGACCTCGAAGCCGCGCTCCGCCAGCATCATCTCTTGAGCGAGGGTGGCGAGCCGAAAGGTCTTAGACATCTCGCCCGGGCAGCTGTGCTCGCTGCGCGAAGATCCGTTAACGATCAGAATGCGCGAGGCCGACCCCGGACTCTTTTGCTTGCGCTCGGCGCGCCGGATGGCTCGCCTGGTCTCCAGCCATTCGACCGACAATTCCGCCTGCGGATCGGCGAATCCCGCCCCTGCCCTGCGGGTGCGCGGGCTCTTGCGGTACTCATCGTAGGCATCCCACGCCGCCTCCACGATCGCGGCGATCTGGGGTTCGAGCTTGGCGAAGGCCGGGTCGTAGAAGCGCAGGCGCAGGCGTTCGGTGAATTCCGCCTTGCTGACCTGCGCGCTCGGCATCCCCTTGCGGACCTGGATCTTCGCCATTGATGTCCCCCAAGTCCCGGCGTGGTGCTGTCCGCGCCTGTCGTCTACGGACTATTCTGCTGGAAGAGCCGGTTCATGTCCCGCTGCTGGTCGGCGGTGTAGCCCTTGCCGGCGTCGGTGGGTTTTGGTGGGGGGGTCGGCTGTTGCAATGCGCGGATCGCGTTCGAGGCGTCACGTGCCTGGTCGACGCGCTGCTGCGTCTCGGCGGCGGTGCTCTCCGCGCGATCGCGGACGGAGGCCGGCACGAGCGCCTTGATCTTGTCGGCGCCGATCTGCAGCAGCGCTGCCGTCCGTGCCTCCTTGATCCAGACCGGGCGGTTGGCCTCCGGCAGCGCCCAGGTCACGCCGAGGTAGACGAGGCAGGCGAGGATCACGCCACGTACGAGTCCGAACAGCAACCCCAGGGTGCCGTCGAGGGCTGAGAGCGCGCTGTCCTTGACCCGGCGGGCGATCGCCGAGCTCACGAGCGAGAGCACGACCAGCACCACCACGAAGACGGACAGCGCCGCTGCGGCATCGGCCATGATGCCCTTCTGCAGCCACTGCTCGGCGATCGGGCGCGAGTAGGGGAAGGCGTAGAGCGCCGCCATGCTCGCGCCGATCCAGGTCGCGACGGAGAGCGCCTCCCGCACGAACCCGCGCGCGAAGGCGAAGAGGCCCGACAGCACGATTAGCACAATGATGAAGATGTCGAACGGATTCACGCGGCTATTGTCTCACAGGCCGCCGGTCGCGGCCGAAAGAATTCGGCGAATACCGGGGAGTCCTGCTCAGTGTCCAATCTGGGTCATCGCGGCGCGGCTCGCCGTGGTGCCGGCGCGCGGCCCGGCGTCACGTCGAAGCGCGCGAGCAGGTCGTCGAGGTTGGCGATCTCGCGGATCGCTGCCGGTGCGCCCTCGGGCGCGCGCGTCCGGGCTTGGCCCGATCGGCGCGGCATCCACGCCGAGGCAAAGCCGAGCTTGCCCGCTTCCTTGAGGCGCGCTTCCGCCTGGGCCACCGGCCGCACCTCGCCGGAGAGCCCGATCTCGCCGAAGACGACAGTGTCCGCCGGCACCGGTTGTTGCGTCATGCCCGAGATCAGCGCCGCCGCCACCGCGAGATCGGCCGCGGGCTCGGTGACGCGGAGCCCGCCGGCGACGTTGAGATAGATGTCGTTGGCGCCGATCGCGAGGCCCGCGCGCGTATCCAGCACCGCGAGCACCATTGCGAGCCGGTTGCCGTCCCACCCGATGACCGCGCGCCGCGGCGTGCCGAGCGGCGAGGGCGCCACCAACGCCTGGATCTCCATCAGCACGGGCCGCGTCCCCTCCATGCCCGCGAAGACCGCGGAGCCGCTGACCTCGCCGCGCCGCTCCGCCAGGAACAGTGCCGATGGGTTCGGCACCTCGGCGAGGCCGCGGTCCGTCATCTCGAAGACGCCGATCTCATCGGTGGGGCCGAAGCGGTTCTTGACCGCGCGCAGGATCCGGAACTGGTGACCGCGCTCACCCTCGAAGTAAAGGACCGTGTCCACCATGTGCTCGAGCACCCGCGGCCCCGCAATGGTGCCCTCCTTGGTGACATGGCCCACGAGCAGGAGGCAGAAGCCTCGCTCCTTGGCGAGCCGGATCAGCTCATGGGCGGAGGCCCGCACCTGGCTCACGGTGCCGGGCGCGCTGTCGAGGCTGTCGAGGTAGAGCGTCTGGATGGAATCCACCACGACGACGTCGTGCCCGGCGCGCTGGTCGAGGGAGGCCGCGATGTCGCGCACGCTGGTGGCGGCGGCGAGCTGCACCGGCGTGCCCGCGACGCCCAGACGGAGCGCGCGCAGCCGGATCTGGTCGAGCGATTCCTCGCCGGAGATATAGAGACAGCTTGCGGGCGCGCGGCTCTGGGGCGCGGCGAGCGCCGCCATCGCCTGGAGAAGGAGCGTCGACTTGCCGATGCCGGGATCGCCGCCGACCAGCAGCGCCGAGCCTGGTACGAGCCCGCTGCCGCAGACGCGGTCCAGCTCGGCGATCCCCGTAATCCGCCGCGGCAGCGGCGCACTCGAGCCGGCGAGGCCGACGATCTCGATCTTCTTGCCCTTGCCGCCGCCGAGACCGCGGGGCGAGGCCGATTGCGTGGTCTCCTCGACGAGACTATTCCAGCCGCCGCAGCTCTCGCAGCGGCCGGCCCATTTGGGATAGGAGGCGCCGCATTGCTGGCAGACGAACCGGGTTTGCGTACGAGCCAAATCGATACTCCAGGCGATCAGTGCGCCCGCACCTCCATCTGGATCGGACCCTCCGCGCGGCCGTGGATGAACTGCTCCACATGGGCGTTACCAGAATGGTCGATCTCGGCGGTGGGGCCGGACCAGATGATCTTCCCCTTGTAGATCATTGCGATGCGGTCGGCGATCTTGCGCGCGCTCACCATGTCATGGGTGATCGACATGGCCGTGGCGCCGAGCTGACGGACGCACTTGATGATGAGGTCGTTGATCACGTCCGCCATGATCGGATCGAGGCCGGTGGTGGGCTCGTCGAAGATGATGATCTCGGGCTCGACGCAGATCGCGCGGGCAAGCGCCACGCGCTTCTGCATGCCGCCCGAGAGCTCCGAGGGGCGCAGTTCGCCCACCTCGGGCCCGAGACCGACTTGCGCGAGGTTCTTGAGCGCGGCTTGTTTCGCCGCGTCGCGCGGCACATTGCGGCCCTGGATCAGGCCGAAGGCGACGTTCTCCCAGACCGGCAGGGAATCGAATAGCGCCGCGCCCTGGAACAGCATGCCGAACTTGCGCATGACGCGCTCCCGCTCGCTGGTGGAGCGGCCCACCATTTCCTCGCCGTCGATCTTGATCGAGCCTCCGTCGCCCTGCATGAGCCCGATGATGCACTTCGCCAGCACCGATTTGCCGGTGCCGGAGCCGCCGATCACCACCAGGCTCTCGCCGGCGCCGATCTCGAGGTCGAGGCCGTCGAGCACGACCTTCCGGCCGAAGGATTTCTTGAGGCCGCGGACGGCGATCTTGGGCGTATCCGAGGGTGCCTTGGCGTTCATCACCGGCCCACGAACAGAATGGCGGTCAGGACGTAGTCGAGCAGGAGGATCAGGATCGAGGCCGATACCACCGCGTAGGTCGTCGCGGCGCCAACGCCCTGCGCGCCGCCCTTGGAGTTGTAGCCGAAGTAGCAGCCCATGAGCGCGATCACGAAGCCGAACACGGCGGCCTTCACCAGGCCCGCGGTGACGTCGTTCGTCTGCAGGAAATCGGCGGTGTGCTGGAGATAGGCGGCTGGATTGAAACGGAGCTTGTAGGAGCCCACCAGGAAGCCGCCGAACACGCCGATGATGTCGGCGATGAAGACCAGGATCGGCATCGCAATGGTGCCCGCGAGCACGCGCGGCACCACCAGATACTTGAAGGGGTTCGTCGAGAGGGTGGTGAGCGCATCGATCTGGTCGGTGACGCGCATGGTGCCGAGCTCGGCTGCGATTGCGGCACCGATGCGGCCCGCCACCATCAGCGCCCCGATCACCGGCCCGAGCTCGCGGGTCACCGACAGCACCACCACCGTCGGCACGGAGCTCTCGGCGGCGAAACTGCTGAAGCCCGTATAGGTCTGAAGGGCCAGCACCATGCCGGTGAAGAGCGCCGTCAGCCCGACGACCGGCAGCGAGTAGTAGCCGATATCGATCATCTGCCGGCCGAGCAGGCGGAGATAGAACGGCGGCCGCACGCAATGACTGAGGGTCGAGAGCGTGAACAGCGCCATCCGCCCGGCGGCCGAGAGACCGTTCAGGAAGACCGCGCCGATCGAAGCGAGGAAGTGGAACGGGTTCATGCCGCCCGGCGCGTTAGGTGCCTTGATAGACGCGGTGGTAGCGGCGCCCGAGGGCGGTCAGGACCTCATAGCCGATGGTTCCGGCACGCGCGCCCACGGCGTCGGCGGTGTTCTTCGTATCGATGAGGTCGACGAAGCCACCAGCCTGCACCAGGGCAGGGTCGAGACCGGTCACGTCGAGGGTGATCAGATCCATCGAGATGCGGCCGACGATCGGCACCTGCCGGCCCGCGATTCCTGCGAGAGCACGGTTCTGCGACGAGCGGAACCATCCGTCGGCGTAGCCCACCGCAACCGTCGCAATCCGGCCCCCCCGATCCATGCGGTGCTCGGCACCGTAGCCAACGGTCTCACCCCTGTCAACGTCGCGCACCTGAACGATCTTTCCTTTGACACGAACCACTTGCGCCATCGGATTCAACTGATCTGTGAGCGGATTTATGCCGTAGAGCGCGGCCCCGGCGCGCACCATGTCGAAGTGAAAGTCCGCTCCCAGGAAGATGCCGGAAGATGCTGCAAGGCTTGCCGGTGCCGGCGGCAGCTTGCGGCGGGCGGCCAGGAACAGTCGCCGCTGCTCGGCGTTCTTGCCGTGCTTGGGATCCTCGGCCACGACGAGGTGGCTGATGATCGCTCGCAGCGACACGCCCGCGAGGCGGTCCGGCTCGCCCGTCAGCACCTGCGTCTCCGTGCGCGACAGGCCGAGCCGCGACAGGCCGGTGTCGAGATGCAGGATCGCCGGCGGCCGCTGCTTCATGGCCAGGACGAGCTTCCGCCAGACATCGAGCTGGCCGAGGTCGTTGAGCACCGGGACGAGCCGGGCCCTGAGGAGGTCTTGCTCTGTGCGCGGCAGCAAGCCATTGAGTACCGCGATTTCCGCGGTCTTGAGCGCCTCGCGAAGGGCCAACCCCTCCTCGAGCGTCGCGACGAAGAAGGTCTTGCAGCCGGCCGCGGCCAGCGCCTTGCCGACATGGGTGGCGCCGAGGCCGTAGCCGTCAGCCTTCACGACTGCGGCACACTGGACGGCCTTGCCGACTTTGGCCTGGAGCATCTTCCAGTTGCGCTGGATGGCGCCGAGATCGATTTCCAAAATGCCGCTGGCACGGTCAAGAGTGATGTCGGCGCTCGCCGGTCGGCGGCGGGGAGGGGCAAGGCGTTTGGAGGACATCCGGGAAGGTGCGGTAATGAGGTTCTGAATGACACCGCCAGTCTATCGCCTAACTCGGCGCTCAGCGAGCATTTGAGCCGAATCGCGGCGGCGGTGAACGCCGCTCAGCCATGCTGGAGGCCCGATATCCCCGCTTCGGCGTGGGATTTAGCCAGTCACCCCTTGAGCCGTGGGCTTCGCCGTGGCGATGGACTTGGTGGCCTCAATGCCGGGCTCGAAGTCCGAGAACTCGGGCACTCGGCGGGCCAGTCGCGCGCGCTTCACGCCCGCCTTCACGAACTCCTCGATGTGGGCGGGCACCAAGTGCAGCCGGCCGAGGTCGCGGCTCAAGGTTTGGTGAAGCCGGCGGCGCGTGAGATCGTCTTTGACGCCGAAGCGATCGAGATAAAGGTTCAGGATGCGTTGCTTGTCCTCGTCGCTCGGATAGCCCATCCGTATATGGGCGTCGAAGCGGCCGGCGCGTTTGGCCAGGGCCTCGTCAATGGCTTCAGGGTGGTTGGTCGTGGCGATCGTGACGATATCCGCGTAGGCCGAGCCGCCAGACAGTACCTGCAGCAGCTCGCCCGTGACGTCGTCCTTGCTCACCGCGGCGTAGGAATAAGGATTCTGCCGGCTCTTGGTCATGAGGTCGAGGTCCTCGAGGATCACCACCGCCGGTGCCAGCATCTGTGCGAGGTGATAGACCGCCCGGATATGCTCGACAGCCTCGACGATGATGATAGAGGCCTCGCCGGCGATGTCGTTGACGAAGCACTCGATCGCCGTCGACTTGCCGTCGCCTGGCGGGCCCGACAGCAGCAGGCCGCGTTTGATGCTCAAGCCCTCGGCCTTGAGCATGTCGCGGTCGCGGATCGACGCTGCGATGAAGTCGAGCTCCGCCCTGACCTGTGCATGCGGAATGATGTCCTTCCAGGAGCGGTCGGACATCCGCGAGCGCACCGTCCTCAGATCCCGGTTCACGAGCACAAGCCGGTTCTTGAAGGGATTGGACTCCTGCAAGAGCCGACGAACCAGCCCGACGACGGCCCCTTCGTCGGGCTCGCGATAGACGAGACAGATGCTGTCGATCGACAGGCGATAGGGTGATCCGCGCTTTTCCGACTGCGCGATCAGCATGAATTGTGCCCCGCTCTCGGGCACGGTGCCTCGAAATACCGTGCGCGGCCGGATCACCTGCAATTCGCCATCGATGTTCAGCGCGACTTTGTTCGGCCGTGAGGCGGGGACAACGACGTTGTTTTCGGCGTAACCCATGCCCGGGAGCTCGCTGAGCCACATCCAGCCGGGCATCTCGCCGAGCTTCTGGCCCAGGATGGCGATGGTCGCATCGTCGGCCGGCAACGAGAAGGTGCTAGCATCATCGGTTCCACAGAAGATGCGAAACAGGGTCGAATAGCTGATCTGGGGGCTGGTCGCGCGCTTGACCTGCTTGTGCTGAGCCACGATGTAGCCGAGCGATGCCGCGAGCGCCGCAAAGCCTTTGATCGTCTCGGCGGGAATGTCGGCGAGCAATTGGTCCTTGAAGGCGAGGGACGCCGCCGCGGATTCGGCGAATAGGCGCTTGATCAGCGGGCTGCTGGCACCGGCGGCGCCGTCCGATACCTCGTAGATCCCATAGACGAACTCACCCTCCTGGTCCTTGCCGTAGACCGTCGCGCTGACATTCAGGGTCTGCGCGAGGATTTCCGCAGCCTTTCGCGCAGCAGGGGCTCCCTGAGCGGGTCGTTCCTCGGCGACACTGCTCCCCCCGATTTCGGAGACGCAACGCACAACGTACTTCTGCCCGGTGGATGTGCGCTTGTTCTCGACCTTGAACCACATCGAGTTTGCCCCTTTGCACCGCGGCATCCTTCTTACAAGCAATTGTTGCGGGCGCCAAATGGGGGGCCGCCGCCCGCCTTACAGCCGCCTGGCCATGTTGATCGAGGTCGGGTGGCCGAAGCCGGGATGCGCTTCCCGGCTCGTCTCGCGAAAGCCGCGGGCGGCGAAATAGCGGAAATTGTCGGGCAGCGCGATGCGCACGCCGAGGGTCATGGCGGCAGCGCCGATCGCGCGGGCGTGACGCTCGGCCTCGGAGAGGAGGCGGCCGGCAATCCCGTGGCGGCGGAAGTCGGGATGCACGGCGAAGCGGCCGAGGTAGAGGTTCTGGCCTTGCCGGCTCGCGAGCACGCAGCCGACGAGTTGGTGAGACGCCTCCGCGACGATGACCGCGTGGTTGGCGAACGCCGCCGCGATCGTCTCGGCGGTCTCGCTGAGGGCGCCGGATTCTGGCTTGCGCTTGCCGCGGTATTCCTCGAAGGCGGTACGGATGAGTTCGGCGATCGCGGCGCTTTCCGCCGGTGTCGCGAAGCGGATCGTAACCTCGCTCGCCGCGGCGCTCAGATGCCGGTCTGCTCGGGCAGGTGGTCGTCGGCGACGAAGTTGCTGAACTTGGTGGTGTCGCCGTCGAAGCGGAGCATTACGTTGTTGATGGGACCGTGCCGCTGCTTGGCCACGATGATCTCGGCCTTCCCGTAGGCGTTCTCGCAGAGCGCTTTCCAGCGATCATGGCGGTCGCCGAATTTCTCGACGCCCTCGTCGGGCCGCTGCACGGGCTCGCCGCGGTGGAGGTAATACTCCTCGCGGAAGATGAACATGACGACGTCGGCGTCTTGCTCGATGGAGCCGGACTCTCTGAGGTCGCTGAGGAGCGGCCGTTTGTCCTCGCGCTGCTCGACCGCGCGCGAGAGCTGGGCGAGCGCCAGCACCGGCACGTTGAGATCCTTGGCCATCGCCTTGAGGCCGCGGGTGATCTCGGAGACCTCCTGCACGCGGCTCTCGCCCGCGGTGCCCTCGCCCGAGCCGTGTAGAAGCTGCAGGTAGTCGACGATGACGAGGTCTAGGCCGCGCTGCCGCTTCAATCGACGGGCGCGCGTGCGCAAGGCGGCGATGCTGAGCGCCGGGGAGTCGTCGATGAAAAGCGGAAGGTTGGCCAGCTGGTAGCTGGTCTGGACGAACTTCTCGAAGTCCTCGGCCTTGACCTCGCCACGCCGGATCAAGTGTGAGGGCACGCCCGATTCCTCGGAGAGGATACGCGTCGCGAGCTGCTCGCTCGACATCTCCAGGGAGAAGAATGCGACGACCGCGCCCTCCTCGGTCTTCTTCTTGCCGTCGGGCGTGTCGACCGTCCGATGGCTTCGGGCGGCGTGGAAGGCGATGTTGGTGGCGAGCGCCGATTTCCCCATGGAAGGCCGGGCAGCCAGCACGATCAGGTCCGAGGGATGCAATCCACCCAGGAGCCGGTCGAGCTCAGAGAAGCCGGTGGCGACGCCAACGATCCGTCCGTCCCGCTTGAAGGCGTCGGCGGCCTGCTCGATGGCGGTGGTGAGCGCCTGCTCGAACGGCTGGAAGCCACGCTCGGTTCGGCCGGACGTGGCGAGTTCGAAGAGCCGCCGCTCCGTACTCTCGATCTGATTGACGGCATCGCGCTCGAGGTCGTGGGCGAAGGCCTCGTTGACCACGTCCTCGCCGAGCGTGATCAGCTGCCGGCGCAGGTGCAGGTCGTAGATGGTGCGGCCGTAGTCCTCGGCGTTGATGATGGTGACGACCGAGCGCGCGAGCCGCGCCAGATACTCGCCGCCGCCGATCTCCTGCAGCGCGCTGTCCTGGTCGAACAGGTTCTTGAGCGTGACGGGGTTGGCGATCTGGCCGCGCTCGATCAGCTTGGCGATCGCCGCGAAGATCCGACCGTGCACGCCCTCCGCGAAATGCTCCGGCTGCAGGAACTCGGAGACGCGGTGAAAGGCCGCGTTGTTGACTAGAATCGCCGCCAGCAGCGCCTGTTCGGCCTCGGTGTTGTGTGGCGGCGTACGGTAGGGCGTCTCGGCACCCTCGCGCAGCGGCGTCACGTTGTTGGGGCGACTGGGCTCGGCCATGAGAGGCGACTCATATCACCGTGACCCGAGTCGCTGCACCGGCAATCTTGGTGGGACAAGGGGGGATAACGGGGGTAACTCCGGCAGCTCTCAACCATCAATGACCCCTCTCCGCCCCCAAGGGCGGAGAGGAAAATTTCTAGGATCAATCGCTGAGCTAACTCACCGCCGGACTCTTGCTCGCGGTGGTGTTGCGGGTGAGCTGCTCCTGCATCGCCTTCACCTCCTGACGCGCGATCGAGCGGAGGTGCACTTCATCGGGGCCGTCCGCGAGCTGCAGGACGCGGCCGTGGGTCCAGATGTCCGCGAGCGGCGTATCTTGCGTGAGGCCCTTGGCGCCGAAGGTCTGCATGGCGCGGTTGGCGATGGTGACGAGCATGCGCGGCACCGCCACCTTGATGAGCGCCACTTCCTTGCGCGCGGCCTTGTTGCCTGACTTGTCCATGAGCCAGGCGGCCTTGAGCACCAATAGGCGCGCCTGCTCGATCTCGATGCGCGAGAGCGCGATCCAGTCTTGCACCGCGCCGTGCTCGTGCAAGAGCCGGCCGAAGGTCTTGCGCTGCAGCGAGCGCTGCACCATCAGCTCGAGCGAGACCTCGGCGGCGCCGATCGAGCGCATGCAGTGGTGGATGCGGCCGGGCCCGAGCCGAGCCTGCGCCAGCGCAAAGCCGCCGCCTTCCTCGCCCATCAGGTTGTCGACGGGCACGCGAACGTTCTCGAACAGGATCTCGCAGTGGCCCTCGGGCGCTTGATGGTGCATCACCGGCGGATTGCGCACGACGGTGACGCCGGGTGTCTCCTTCGGCACCAGGACCATGCTCTGCCGGCGGTGCGCCTCCGTCCGGTCGGGGCTGGTCTGACCCATCACGATCAGGATTTTGCAGCGGGGATCAGCGGCGTTGGTGATGAACCACTTGCGGCCATTGATCACCCACTCGCTGCCCTCGCGCTTGATGGAAGTGCGGATGTTGGTGGCGTCGGAGGAGGCGACCTCGGGCTCCGTCATCGCGAAGGAGGAGCGGATCTTGCCCTCGAGCAGCGGCCTCAGCCATTGCGCCTTCTGCGCCGGCGTCGCCGCGAGGTGCAGCAGCTCCATATTGCCGGTGTCGGGCGCGCTGCAATTGAACACCTCGGAGGACCAGTGGATGCGCCCCATGATCTCGGCACAGGGCGCATAGTCGAGGTTCGACATCTGCGTGCCGGGCTCGTCGGGCTTGAGGCCCGGCAGGAACAGGTTCCAGAGCCCCTTGGCACGCGCCTTGGCTTTGAGATCCTCCATGAAGGGCGGCGGGAAGACGTGCTCGTGCTCGACGATGCGCGTGTAATCCGCGTCGCGCGGCGCCACGTGCTCTCCGATGAAGGCCTTGAGCTCGGCCTGCATCCGGTTCGATTTCTCCGAGAATTCGAAGTCCATGGGCGCTGGTCCCGTGCTGGTGCGGCGCTGAGCACACCATGCGACAGCGCCGCGCCCCTGTCCACGACACCTAGCTGCCGAGCAGCTGCCGGAGCTCGGCCGAGCCGATCACCTCGCGCATCCACGCAAAAGACCCATGCGCCTGCATGGCACGGCTCGCTTTGACGAATGTCGCCATCACATGGCGTGCGAGCGCGCCGCCGACACTGATCCGCTTGGCGCCGGCCTCGCTGAGCTGTGCCAGCGTGATGTCCGGATCGAGCCAACCCGTCACCACGTTGACCGGCCGCTTTACCGCGCGCACGACCTCGCGCACCTCCGGGATGTTCTTGAGGCCCGGCGCGTAGACCACGTCGGCGCCGGCGGCCTCGTAGGCTTGGAGCCGCTTGATCGTGTCGGCCATGTCCATGCGCCCGCGGATCAGGTTCTCCGCCCGCGCCGTCAGCACGAGGGGCACCGGCAAGGCATGCGCGACCTTGACCGCCGCGCGTACGCGCGCGACCGACAGGTCGAAATCGTAGATCGCGTCCTTCCGGTCGCCGGTGTAGTCCTCGATCGAGGCGCCGACCATGCCGGCCTCCGCGGCAAGGCGGATCGTGGCCGCGGCCGTCTCGGGCTCGTGCGCGAAGCAATTCTCGAGGTCCGCGTTGACCGGCAAATCCGTCGCCGCCGCGATCACGCGGCAATTCTCGATCACCTCGTCACGGGTCACGCCGTTGCGGCCGAGCATCTGGGCGAGACCGGAACTGGTGGTCGCCAGCGCCTCGAAGCCCAGCGCCGCCAGCACCTTCGCGGTGCCAGCCTCCCACGGGTTCGGAATGATGAAGGCGCTGAGCCGCTCGTGCAGCGCGCGGAATGCCGCGGCTTTCTCCGCTTGGGTCCGCATGGGCTTTCTCCTCGTGTCAGTGGGATCCGAATGGACGGAATCTCGGTCTTGCCGCGGTGATTGTCGAATGCATAGTGTGGCTAAGTAGCATCAGGAAAACGGATCGATGGATATCGAGGGGATCCGGACCTTTCTCGCGATCGCCGAGCTCGGGGGCTTCACCCGTGCCGGCCGGCGCTTGCATCGCTCGCAGCCCGCGATCAGCCGGCGGCTCGGCCTCCTTGAGCAGGAGCTGGGCGCGCCGCTCTTCGAGCGGATGCGCGGCAGCGCGCGCCTCACCGAGGCGGGGGAGGCCTTCCTCCCGCACGCGGAGGCGGCGCTCGCCTCGATCAAAGACGGCCAGGAGGCCGTGCGTGGCCTGCAGGCGGGGCTCAAGGGCGCGGTCTCGCTGGCGCTGGTGGGCACGCTCGCCGATACGCAGATCGTAGGCACGCTGCACGCCTTCGCCGCGCGCGCCAAAGGCGTGCGGCTGGAGCTGCGCACCGCGTCGAGCCGTGGGGTTGCGGACCTCGTGCGCCGCGGCGAGGCGACGTTGGGCTTGCGCTATTTCTCGAGCGAGCGTCCCGAGCTGGTCTCGCTCGATGCCGGAAGCGAGGCGATGCTGGTGGTGGCGGCGCCCGGACACCGCCTGGCCGGACGCCGCGTGCGCGAGCGGCGTCTTCTGGAGGGAGAACGTTGGGTCGGCTTTCCGCCGACGCCGGGCGAGCGGGATTCCGGCAGCGTGCTGGCTCGTCAGCTGATCCGCGCGGGGCTCGAGGGTGCCCACGTCACCCTGATCGACAGCCTCACGGCCCAGAAGCGGCTGGCACAGGCGGGCTTCGGCCTGGCTCTGGTGCCGGAAAGCAGCGTGCACGACGAACTTCGCCAGGGCGCGCTGGTCGCACTCGACATAGCCGCGATGCGGACACGCATCCCGATCGCGGCGATCCACCGACGCAGGGGATATTTGAGCCCTGCTGCGAAGGCCCTGCTGGCCTTGCTGACGGGCGACAAAGCGCGGAGACGGGGCGGGAAGTCCACGTCCTAGGTGGGGTTATTTCGAAGAATAATCAGCGCGCTGCGGCAAAATTGTGCTGGCCAGGCCTTGACCTCATCGATAAGGTCACGACCTAATGCGTACCGGAATGGTCCGAATTATCGAGAGCGCGCGGCATCCATGATCATCCTGAGCAAGCTCGCGGATTACGGCGTTATCGTCGCCTCAGAACTCGCCGCCGAGCCCGAGCGGCAAGTGACGGCGGCGCATCTCGCAGCGTCGACCCGATTGCCGCAGGCGACTGTGGCCAAAGTCCTGAAGGCGCTCGCGCACGCCGGCATCGTCACGGGTGCACGCGGCGCGGCCGGCGGCTACCGTTTGGCGAAGCGGGTCGAGGCGATCTCCGTGGCCGCCGTCGTGGCGGCGATCGACGGGGACATCGGCATTACCCAGTGCACGTCGCATCCCCAGAGCGGCTCCAACGCCACCTGCGAGCGCACGCATTTCTGTCCAACGCGGCCGCACTGGCAGCGGATCAACCTTGCCGTGGGCGCGGCGCTCTCGGCCGTGACGCTGGCTGACATGGTGGCCGATCGCGCGCGCGTCATGCCGCGCCCCGCGCTCCCCACAAGGAGCCCGGCGACGCCATGACCTCGAACCTCGAGAGCCTCGATCCCGTCCGCGCCGTCACGGGCGAAGGCTACAAGTACGGTTTCGTCACGGATATCGAGGCGGAGCAGGCGCCACCCGGCCTCAATGAGGAGACGGTGGCCTTCATCTCCGCCAAGAAGGACGAGCCTCAGTGGCTGCTCGACTGGCGCCTCCAGGCGTTCCGTCACTGGCAGACCATGGCGCAGCCGGAATGGGCGAAGCTCCGGATCGCGCCGATCGACTATCAGGCCGCGACCTATTACTCCGCGCCGAAGCAGAAGGCTGGGCCGAAGTCGATCGAGGAAGTCGATCCCGAGCTCCTGAAAACCTACGCGAAGCTCGGAATTCCCCTGCACGAGCGCGCGGCGCTTGCGGGTGTGGCGGTCGACGCCGTCTTCGACAGCGTCTCGGTCGCCACCACCTTCAAGGAGACGTTGGCGGAGCTCGGCATCATCTTCTGCTCGTTCGGCGAGGCCGTGCGCGAACATCCCGACCTCGTGCGCAAGTACCTCGGCACGGTCGTACCGCAGGGCGACAATTTCTTCGCCGCGCTCAACTCGGCCGTCTTCAGCGATGGCTCCTTCGCCTATATCCCGCCGGGCGTGCGCTGCCCGATGGAGCTCTCGACCTATTTCCGCATCAACGCCGCGAAGAGCGGCCAGTTCGAGCGCACGCTCATCATCGCCGACAAGGGCGCTTACGTGAGCTATCTCGAGGGCTGCACGGCGCCGCAGCGCGACGAGAACCAGCTCCATGCAGCGGTGGTCGAGCTGATCGCGCTCGATAAATCCGAGATCAAATACTCGACCGTGCAGAACTGGTACCCCGGCGATGCCGAGGGCCGCGGCGGCATCTACAACTTCGTCACCAAGCGCGGTGCCTGCCGTGGCGCCAACTCCAAGATCTCCTGGACCCAAGTGGAAACGGGCTCTGCTATCACCTGGAAGTATCCGAGCTGCGTCCTTGAGGGCGACAACTCCGTGGGCGAGTTCTACTCCGTCGCCATCACGAACAACCTGCAGCAGGCGGACACCGGCACGAAGATGATCCACCTCGGGCGCAACACGCGCTCGACCATAATTTCCAAGGGCATCTCCGCGGGCCGCGGCCAGAACACTTATCGAGGCTTGGTGCGCATGCAGCCGAAGGCGCGGAACGCCCGCAACTACACGCAGTGCGACAGCCTGCTGATCGGCAAGAAGTGCGGCGCGCACACCGTCCCCTATATCGAGGTGCGCAATCCCACCGCGCGGGTCGAGCACGAGGCGACGACCTCGAAGATCTCCGACGACCAGCTCTTCTATTGCCAGCAGCGCGGCCTCTCGGCGGAGGACGCGGTCTCGCTGATCGTCAACGGCTTCTGCAAGGCCGTGCTCAAGGAGCTGCCGATGGAGTTCGCCGTCGAGGCACAGAAGCTCCTGGCGGTGAGCCTCGAGGGCAGCGTCGGCTGAGCCAAGAAAGATCAAACAGAGAATGACGAGCATGTTGGACATCAAGAGCCTGCACGCCACCGTTGGCGAGGGCACCGACGCGAAGGAAATCCTGCGCGGCATTGACCTTTCCGTCGGTGCCGGCGAGGTGCATGCGATCATGGGGCCGAATGGCTCCGGCAAGAGCACGCTCGCGGGCGTGCTCGCGGGCCGACCCGGTTACACCGTGACCTCGGGCAAGGTTCTCTACGAGGGTCGCGATCTGCTTGCGCTGGCGGCGGACGAGCGCGCGCGGCAGGGCATCTTCCTGGCGTTCCAGTATCCGGTCGAGATTCCCGGCGTGAACAACATGTATTTCCTGCGCTCGGCGCTCAATGCCGTGCGCAAGTCGCGCGGCGAGAACGAGCTCGATGCCGGTCAGTTCCTCAAGGCCGTGCGCGAGAAGTTGAAGCTCCTCGACATCGGCGAGGACCTGCTGCAGCGCGCGGTCAATGTCGGCTTCTCCGGCGGCGAGAAGAAGCGCAACGAGATCTTCCAGATGGCGATGCTGGAGCCCAGGCTCGCGATCCTCGACGAGACCGACAGCGGGCTCGACATCGACGCGCTCCGGGTCGTTGCGACCGGCGTCAACCGCCTGCGCGATCCCAAGCGCTCGATCGTGCTGATCACCCACTATCAACGGCTCCTCGAGTACATCGAGCCCGACCGCGTGCACGTGCTGGGCGGCGGCAAGATCCTGCAATCCGGTGACAAGTCGCTCGCGCTCGAGCTCGAGAAGCGCGGCTATGCGCACCTCGGCAGCGCCGCGTGAGAGCGCGATGAGCGTTGCCGTGAAGCCTGAAACCGCGCCTTATCTCGAGGCGTTCCGCACCCAGGAGGGCAATGCGGCGGAGCCCGACTGGCTGCTCGATCGACGCGCCGCCGCGCTCAAGCAGTTCGCGGCCCTGGGCTTCCCGACCCGGCGCGACGAGCCCTGGCGCTTCACCAACCTGGCGCTGCTCTCGCGAGCGACGTTTCCGCCGGCGCTCGCATCGAAGCCCGAGAAACATCGCCTCGCGCTCGAACCTTACCTCGTGAGCCAGGCGGCGCACCGGATCGTCCTGGTGAACGGTTACGTCGTGTCAGCATTGTCGCCGATCGGGCGGTTGCCGAAGGGCGTATGGCTGGGCTCGACCACGCGGGCGATCGCCGAGCGAAAGGATCTTGCGCTCGCGGGCTACGACGAGCGCGACACCACGGCGGCGCAGCCGTTCGCCTCGCTCAATGGCGCGCTCTTCAGTGATGGTTTCGTGTTGGCGCTGGCGCCGGGCGCGGTGCTCGACGCTCCCGTGGAGATCATCCATGTCGGCCACGCGGGCGCGCAGTCTGTGCATCCCCGCAGCGCCGTGATCGCCGGCCCCGGCAGCAAGGCGACGCTGATCGAGACGTTCTATGGCAGCGGCGGAGCCTGGACCAATTCCGTGTTGCGCATCGAGCTCGGCGCGAAGGCGTCCCTCGACCACGTCCGCATCCAGGACGAGCTGCCCGACGCCATCCATTTCGGCGTGACGCGCGCGAGGCTGGAGCGCGGCGCCCGCTACGACGGCTTCACCCTCACCACCGGCGCGCGGCTCTCGCGCCAGGACGTGCAGGTCACGATCGAGGGCGAGGGGGCGCACTGCGGCGTCAACGGCGCCTATCTCCTGCGCGGCGAGCAGGAGGCGACCACGGCGACCGTGATCGACCATGCGGCGCCCGGTGCCACGACCCGCGAGGTCTTCAAGGGCGTGATCGAGGATCGCGCGCATGGCGTTTTCCTGGGTCGCATCGCGGTGCGGCCCGGTGCCGACAAGACCGACGCGCATCAACTCAACCGCAATCTGCTGCTGAGCCCGCGCGCGGCCGTCGATACCAAGCCCGAGCTCGAGATCCTCGCGGACGACGTCAAGTGCAGTCACGGCGCCACCGTGGGCGATCTCGACGAGGCCGCGCTCTTCTATCTGCGCTCGCGCGGCATCGACGAGGCCGCGGCGCGCCGGATGCTGATCGAGGCTTTCGCGACCGACGCCATCGAGACGGCGGTCTCGGTCGGCGAGCTGCGCGCGCATCTGTGCCGGCGGCTCGGGATCTGGCTGGAACAGAGTGGGAGTGCTTGAGCAATGTCCGTGGTTTCGCCGCTTCGCTCCATCGCCAGCGGAGGTCTCGATGTCCGGCGCGTCCGCCGCGATTTCCCGATCTTCGAGCGTAATCCCGGCCTGGTGTTCCTCGACACCGCCGCGAGCGCGCAGAAGCCGAAAGCGGTGATCGACGGCGTCGCCGAGTACTACCGTACCGACTATGCGAACGTGCATCGCGGCGTCTATCGCCTGAGCTCGGCCTCGACCGACCAGTTCGAGAAGGCCCGTGAGACCGCGCGCCGGTTCATCAACGCGGCGCATGCCGACGAGATCGTCTTCGTGCGCGGCACCACCGAGGGCATCAACCTCGTCGCTTACAGCTGGGGCGCGAAGTTCCTGGGGTCCGGCGACGAGGTGATCCTCAGCGAGCTGGAGCACCACTCGAATATCGTGCCGTGGCAGCTGCTGCGTGACCGGATCGGGTTCAAGATCGTGGCAGTGCCGATCGATGCGACCGGCGGGCTCGACCTCACGGCCTACGAGCGCCTGCTGTCACCGCGCACGAAGATGGTGGCGCTCACTCACATCAGCAACGTCAACGGCCACATCGTGCCGGTCGAGACCATGATCCGGCTCGCCCATGCGCGCGGCGCCAAGGTGCTGCTCGACGGCGCGCAGGCGGCGCCGCGGTTCCCCGTGGACGTGCGGGCGCTCGATGTCGACTTCTATGCGTTCTCCGGTCACAAGGCCTATGGGCCCTCCGGTATCGGTGTGCTCTATGGGAAGAAGGGTCTGCTCGCGGAGATGCCGCCCTGGCAGGGCGGTGGCAGCATGATCGCCTCGGTGAGTTTCGAGCGCACGACCTATCTAGAGCCACCGCACCGGTTCGAGGCCGGCACGCCCGACATTTCCGGCGCGATCGGCCTTGGCTACGCGCTCGACTACATCGATGGACTCGGGCGCGAGGCGATCCGCGAGCATGAGGATGCGCTCACTGGCTATGCGCTCCGCCAGCTTTCGGGCTTGCCAGGAGTCAGCGTCGTCGGCGGAGGCCAGCGGCAGCTGGGCGTCATATCCTTCACCATCGAAGGCATTCATCCGCACGACGTGGGCCAGGTCCTGGACCAAAACAACGTCGCGGTGCGCGCGGGCCATCATTGTGCGCAGCCCCTGATGGATCGGCTCGGCGTCGCCGGTACGACACGCGCGTCCTTCGGCGTCTACAACGACGAAGCCGATGTCGACGCGCTGGTCGCGGCCATCAAGAAGGCGCAGGAGTTGTTCGGCGCATGAGCATGGATCTTCGCGAGCTCTACCAGGACATCATCCTGGATCACGGCCGGCATCCCCGGAATTTTCACGGCATGCCGCAAGCGACCAACTTCGCCCACGGACATAATCCGCTCTGCGGCGACAAGGTTACCGTCTATCTGAAGCTCCAGGGCGACCGGATCGCGGACGTGAGCTTCGAGGGACGCGGCTGCGCGATCTCCACGGCGTCGGCCTCGCTGATGACCGAGATCCTCAAGGGCAAGACGCTCGCCGAGGCGGAGGCGCTCTTCAGGAGCTTCCACGCGAAGGTGACCGGCGGCGATCCCCTGGAGACGCCGCCCGCGCTCGTCGAGGATGCCGAGCGGCTGGAGCCGCTGACGGGCGTCAAGACCTATCCCGCGCGCGTCAAGTGCGCGACGCTCGCTTGGCACGCCTTCGAGGCCGCGGTGAAGAGCGGCGCGCTCGGCGCCAGCGTGAAGACGGAGTAGCCGATGGTCGACGACGGCAAGGACGTCTTCGATTTCGAAAAGCAGGAGGGTGCCGCCGCGACCGAGGACGTCGAGCGGCCGGAGCCCGACGAGGGCGATCCCGAACTGCAAGAGCGAGTGCTCGAGGCGTTGAAGACCGTGCGCGACCCCGAGATCCCCGTGAACCTCGTCGACCTCGGCCTTATCTATGAGCTGATCGTGCGGAAGGACGGCACGGTCTACGTCGAGATGACGCTCACGACGCCGGCTTGCCCCGTCGCGGGCGCCCTTCCGGGCCAGGTGCAGCAGGCGGTGGCCGGCGTCTCGGGCGTCAACGACGTGCGCGTAAAGCTGGTCTGGACCCCGCCCTGGAGCCAGGACCGGATGTCCGAAGAGGCCAAGCTGGAGCTCGGCCTGGTCTAGGGCTCGCCAGCCCTTGCCAAAACCGGTCTAAACCCCTATCTAGGCGCCCCTAAACCTCACGCGGGGACGCGGTGCCCGCTTTCGTCCGAAGGGACGCAGGCGGGTGAACGCTCCGGTGTCGGCCTCCTGGCCGACTATCCCCCGCGGCGGCTCAACCGGAAAAGGATTTGATCTCATGGCTATGCCGTCGTTCACCATGCGCCAGCTCCTGGAAGCTGGCGTGCATTTCGGTCATCACACCCGTCGCTGGAACCCGAAGATGCAAAGCTACATCTTCGGCGCCCGCAACGGCATCCACATCATCGACCTCGAGCAAACGGTACCGAACCTGCACCGCGCGCTGCAAGCGGTCCGCGACGTCGCCGCGAGCGGCGGCCGCGTGCTCTTCGTGGGCACAAAGCGGCAGGCCCAGGAGCCCATTGCAGAGGCCGCGAAGCGCTGCGGCCAATATTTCGTGAACCACCGCTGGCTCGGCGGCATGCTCACGAACTTCAAGACCATCTCGCAGTCGATCAAGCGCCTCAAGGAGCTCGACGAGCAGATCGGCAATCCGGCATCGGGCCTCACCAAGCGCGAGCTCCTGGAGCTGACCCGCGACCGCGACAAGCTCGAGCGGGCGCTCGGCGGCATCAAGGAGATGGGCGGGCTCCCCGACATCCTCTTCGTGATCGACACGAACAAGGAGGCGATCGCGGTCAAGGAAGCGAACACGCTGAAGCTTCCGGTGGTGGCGATCCTCGACAGCAACTCGGCGCCCGACGGCATCGCCTACCCCGTGCCGGGCAACGACGACGCCATGCGCGCGATCAATCTCTATTGCGATCTGATGGCGCACGCCGTGCTCGACGGATTGCAGGCGGAGCTCGCGAGCACTGGCGCCGATATCGGTGCGCAGGCGGCACCGCCCGCCGAGACATTGGCGGAAGGCGAGACGCCGCCGCACGCCGACGTGCCGGAGGCACGGCCGGAAGCATAATATTTTCCGCGGGTCGCGAGCCGCCACGCCAACCCTCGCGACCCGCGTAAGGATACGGGCTTACGCCCATCTGATCGGAGATTAAGTGTCATGGCTGAGGTTACTGCGGCGCTGGTCAAGGAGCTGCGCGAGAAGACCGGCGCGGGCATGATGGATTGCAAGCGCGCGCTCGCGGAGGTTTCGGGCGACTTGGAGCAGGCGGTCGACTGGCTGCGCAAGAAAGGCCTGTCCGCGGCCGCGAAGAAGGCCGGGCGCGTCGCCGCCGAGGGCCTGGTGGGCGCCGCCACCGACGGCCGCACGGGCGCCATCGTCGAGGTCAATTGCGAGACGGATTTCGTGGCACGCAATGACGCCTTCCAGGGCTTCGTCCAGGCGGTGACCGCGCTCGTGCTCAGCAAAGGCGACGATCTCGAGGTGTTGAAGGCGGCGCCCTATCCCGGCACCGGCCGGACCGTCGGCGACGAGCTCACCCACCTGATCGCGACCATCGGCGAGAACATGGCGCTCCGCCGCGCCAAGCGGATCGCGACAGCGACCGGCGTGGTGGTGCCCTATGTGCACAGCGCGCTCGCGACCGGGATCGGCAAGATCGGCGCCCTGGTGGCGCTGGAGTCGAGCGCCGATGCCGGCGCGCTCCAGGCCGTCGGCCGGCAACTCGCGATGCATGTGGCGGCGGCCAATCCATCCTATCTCGACACCGCCTCGGTCGATCAGGCGACGCTCGGCCGCGAGCGCGAGATCCTGCGCGACCGGGCGAAGCAGTCCGGCAAGCCCGACGCGATCATCGACAAGATCGTGGAGGGTCAGCTGCGCAAGTTCTACGAGGAGAGCGTGCTCCTCGAGCAGGTCTATGTGGTCGACGGCGAGAGCCGGGTCAGCAAGGTCGTGGAAGCCGCGGCGAAGGCGGCTGGCGCGCCGGTCCGGCTCGCGGGCTACGCCCGCTTCAAGGTCGGCGAGGGCATCGAGAAGGGGTCGTAGCGCCCGCGGTCGGCGCTCGAGTCGCCGGCCTGCCTCAAGACGGGCGCCGCCGGTTTGTGTATGATCGTGACGGTCGGCCCGTCGAGGCCGACGGGGACCTGACATCGAGCGCCATGCCAGCGGATCTCAAATACCGCCGCGTCCTCCTGAAGATTTCCGGCGAGGCCCTGATGGGCGACCGGGAATACGGCCAGGACCCGTCGGTAGTGGGCCGCATCGCCGCCGAGGTGAAGCAGGTGCACGATCTCGGCGTCGAGGTCTGCATGGTGATCGGCGGTGGAAATATCTTCCGCGGCCTCGCCGGCGCCGCCACCGGCATCGAGCGCGCGACCGCGGACTACATGGGCATGCTGGCGACCGTGATCAACTCGCTCGCCATGCAGAGCGCGCTCGAGCGGCTCGGGGTCACCACGCGCGTGCTCTCGGCGATCAGCATGCAGGCGGTGTGCGAGCCTTATATCCGGCGCCGCGCCATCCGACACATGGAGAAGGGGCGAGCGGTGATCTTCGCGGCCGGCACCGGCAATCCTTTTTTCACCACCGACACGGCGGCGGCGCTCCGCGCCTCGGAGATGAGTTGCGACGCGCTCCTCAAGGGCACCAAGGTGGACGGAGTCTATTCCGCCGATCCCAAGAAGGTGCGCAACGCCGAGCGCTTCGAGCGGTTGAGCTACTTGGAGGTGCTGTCGCGGGATTTGCAGGTGATGGATGCGGCGGCGATCGCGCTCGCGCGCGAGAACCGCATCCCGATTCTGGTCTTCTCGATCCAGGAAAGCGGCGGCTTTGCCGAAGTGGTGACGGGGCGCGGCCGCTTCACCATCATTACGGAGGAAAATCCGTGAGCGAAGACAAGTTGATCTCCGATCTGCGGCGCCGGATGGACGGCGCCATCGACGCCCTCAAGAAGGAGCTGGGCGGTCTCAGGACCGGGCGCGCGTCGCCGAGCCTTTTGGAAGGCGTCAGCGTGAACGCCTACGGTACCAACATGCCGCTCAATCAGCTCGGCACGGTGAGCGCGCCGGAGCCGCGCCTCCTGGTGGTGCAAGTCTGGGACCGCAGCATGTCGAAGGCGGTCGATGCCGCGATCCGCGAGGCCGGGCTCGGCCTCAATCCGCAGAGCGAGGGCCAGGTCATCCGAGTGCCGATTCCGCCCTTGAGCGAGGAGCGCCGGAAGGAGCTCACCAAGATCGCGCACAAATACGCCGAGCACGCCCGGGTCTCCGTACGCAACGTACGCCGCGACGGCCTCGAGGCCCTGAAGAAGCGCGAGAAGGATCGCGAGATCAACCAGGATCAGCACCGCAAGCTCGACAAGGACGTGCAAACCCTGACCGACGACACGATCAAGAAGGTCGACGACACGCTGGCCAACAAGGAAAAAGAAATCCTGCACGTTTAGGGGATCATGGACACGCGTAGCAGCATTTCGCCGCCGCCGGCCCACGTCGCCATCATCATGGACGGGAATGGGCGCTGGGCGCAGGCGCGCGGCCTGCCGCGCATCGCGGGCCATCGGCGCGGCGGCGACGCCGTGCGCCGAACGGTCAGGGCCGCGGGTGAGCTCGGCATTCGCTACCTCACGCTGTTCGGCTTCTCCTCGGAAAACTGGAAGCGTCCCGCCGCAGAGGTCGAC
>DATEGF010000118.1:0-12740 GCA_035280245.1 Allostellaceae bacterium | reverse complement strand
GCAGTACCTCGCAGATTTCGGCGCGTGCCTCCTCCAGCTTTCCGAGCCTGACGTAGCATGCCGCGAGCATACGCCTCGCGACGAACAGGTGCGGGCGCTCGCGTAATACCGCGCACTCGCAGGCGGCTCCTTCGGCATAGTTCCCCAAAACGAAATGCGCTACCCCAGCCCAATACGAGAAAAGCGGCCTGTAGGGGTCTCGCGGGCTCATCCTCAACGCCTGCCCGATCGCCTCGAGTGCCCCAGCTGCGTCTCCAGAAAAAACGAGCGGTCCCCCCATACATCCATACGCCATGGCGAAGTTCGGATTGAGATTGATCGCTTGCCGTAAAGACGCGATGGCTTCGGCGTGCCGACTGCGCATGAAATCGACCATGCCTATAGACGAGAACGCCCAGGGGTCACTGTCGTCCAATGAAAGGCCGGTTCGTGCATGCAATTCAGCGACGGGCATCGCAGCATCCATCTCCACATTGCCGCGCGCCACTGCATGGATCTCCGCATGCGCAAGCAGGCTATGCGCCTTGGCATAGCCCGGACTCAGCTCAACGGCACGCCGCAATAGTTGCCTCGCGCGCTCGTTATCGTCGGCTGTGAAGAGCCCCAAATACCAAAGCGCCCGAATTACGCATTCCCACGCGTCCAGGCTCTCAGGCGCCTTGGTCTGGATGCGAATGTTCTCGGCGGCGTACAGCTGCGGCTCGATTGTGCCGACCACACTCTGCGTGATCTCGTCCTGCAACGCGAAGATATCGGAAAGGTCTCGGTCGTAACGCTGTGCCCAAATGTGATTGCCGCTGGTCGCGTCGATCAGCTGGGCTGTGATCCGTAAACGATTGCCCGCCTTGCGTACGCTCCCTTCCAGCACATAGCGCACGCCCAACTCTCGTGCGACCTGGCGAACGTCGATCGATTTACCTTTGTACGCGAACGTGGAATTGCGGGAGATCACGAAGAACGAGCGCAGTTTCGACAGCGCGGTGATGATGTCCTCGGCCATCCCGTCTGAGAAAAATTCCTGCTCAGGGTCGCCGCTCATGTTCTGGAAAGGCAGCACGGCGATCGACGGCTTGTCTGGCAGCGCGAGGGTGGGGCGGGGGGCTGCGCGCTCGTCAGACCGGATGCGATAGAGACGGACGGGCTTGGCGATGTTCTTCAGGCTCTGCTCGCCAAGGTCCTCGAACGCCATATCGAGCTTGTCGCCGACCTCGTCGCGCACTTTGCTCGAAACGCAGATGCCGCCGGGATCGGCAAGCGACTCCAGCCGAGCGGCGATGTTCACGCCGTCGCCGTGAATGTCATCGCCGTCGATGATGACGTCCCCGAGGTTGATGCCAACCCGGAACTCGATGCGCCGATCGTCGGCCTCACCGGCGTTGCGATCGGTCATCGCTTTCTGCACATCCACCGCGCATCGAACCGCGTCCACCACACTGGGGAACTCGATGAGGATGCCGTCGCCGGTGGTCTTCACGATGCGCCCCCGATGCTCGGCGATCATGGGATCGATGAGATCGCGGCGGTGCGCCTTCAAGCGCTCGAGGGTGCCTTCCTCATCGGCACCCATCATCCGGCTGTAGCCGGCCACGTCGGCGGCCAGGATAGCGGCGAGACGGCGGGTCGTGGTCATCCTTCCGGCAGGCCCGCGATGCGCAGTGCCGCCACGTAGCGATCAAGGTCACTACGCCGAGCGAATGCCCCATAAGTGTATGCGTCCCTTTTTATCGAACTGTGTGGGTTTATTCGCAACACCTCTGAAATAGCAGCGCGTGCCTCTTCGAGTTGATCAAGACTGACGTAACACGCGGCGAGAAGCCGTCGGGGAGATGCATAATTCGGTCGTTCCCTCGGTACCTTTTGTAAACAGGCGATCGCGTCTGCGTACCTTTCCGCGGCGAAATGAGCCAATCCCGCGAAGTAGCCGTAAAACGAATTGAACGGGTCTTGCGGACTCATCCGAATGGCATCATTCACGGCCTCTATCGCGGGGTCTGCCTCCCCGTTAAGAGCAAGAGCGAGAGCCATGATGCCATGGGCCGCTGCGAAATTCGGATTTAACTCAATGGCTCGACGGGAGGCTGCAATCGCCTCTGGGTACTTACTCTGAAAGCTACGTACAACGGCGATACTTAAATGTGTCCACGGGTCGGTATCATCCAGTGCCAGCGCTATCTGTGACTGATACTCCGCCAAGGGAACGGCTGATTCCATTTCTGAAATCCCGTGGCGTACAGCGCTGATTTCCGCCCACGCAAGTAGACTGTGTGCCTTGGCATAACCGGGGCTCAAAGTAACGGCTCGTCTCAGAAGCTCGATCGCCCGTGCAGCATCCTCTTGCGTGATGCGTGCAAGGTGCCATAAGGCCCGTATGACGCAGCCCCAGGCATCAAGGCTTTCCGGTGGTTTGCTCTCGATGCGGAGGTTCTCGGCAACATACAGATGCGGCTCGATGGTGCTGACGACGCTCCGCGTGATCTCGTCCTGCACCGCAAAGATGTCCGCGAGCTCGCGATCGTATCGCTCCGCCCATATGTGGTTGCCGGTCACGGCATCGATCAGCTGTGCCGTTACGCGCAGCCGATTGCCGGCCTTCCGCACGCTGCCTTCCAGCGCATAGCGGACGCCTAGCTCACGCGCGACGTGGCGGATGTCGATGGATTTGCCCTTGTACGCAAAGGTGGAATTGCGGGCGATGACGAAGAACCACCGCAGCTTCGAGAGCGCCGTGATGATGTCCTCGACCATACCGTCAGAGAAGAACTCCTGCTCGGGATCGCCGCTCATGTTCTGGAACGGGAGCACGGCGATCGACGGCTTGTCGGGCAGCGCGAGGGTGGGCCGAGGGGCGGCGCGCTCGTCGGACCGGACGCGATAGACGCGGACGGGCTTGGCGATGTTCTTCAAGCTCTGCTCGCCGAGGTCCTCGAAAGTCATATCGAGCTTGTCGCCGACCTCGTCGCGCACCTTGCTCGAAACGCAGATCCTGCCGGGATCGGCGAGCCCCTCCAGCCGAGCGGCGATATTCACGCCGTCGCCATGAATGTCATCGCCGTCGATGATGATGTCGCCGAGATTGATGCCGACCCGGAACTGGATGCGCCGATCGTCAGCCTCGCCGGCGTTGCGATCGAGCATCGTCTTCTGCACCTCCACCGCGCAGCGAACCGCATCCACCACGCTCGGGAACTCGATGAGGATGCCGTCGCCGGTGGTCTTCACGATGCGACCCCGGTGCTCGGCGATCTTGGGGTCGATCAGCTCCCGGCGGTGCGCTTTCAACCGCTCGAGCGTGCCCTCCTCATCGGCACCCATCATCCGGCTGTAGCCCGCCACGTCGGCGGCGAGGATCGCGGCGAGGCGGCGGGTCGCGGTCATTCGGGGAGCCCGGCTTTGATATAGCCGTCCAGAAAATGCTGGAGTGCCGCTTTGTCTCGAAACGGCTCGAAGGCAGCCCAGTGGCTCACCCTAAAATGCGGATTGGCGCGCATGAACTGCTTGGCCTCTTCGCGCGCCTCGTCGACCTGACCAAGCTGGGCAAGGGCAGCCGCTAGAACGCGGCGTGACAGCACTATTGCATACGCCTCCTCGCGGCGCAGCGTCGCTACGGCTTCCTCGTAATGGTGAGCTGCATATTGCGCCCTGCCTAAGAGGAAGTAATACCGCCCTGGTGGACGCGGATTCAGCCTTCGAGCTTTATCATTACATTTGATGGCCTCCGTCGGACGACCTTCCATCGTCATGAAATCGGTTAGTGTTTGCCAAGTTTCGGCATGGTTTGGATTTAATCGCAAGGCCGTGTCGAACTCAGCGGCCGCCTTGGCCCACTCCCTCTCATAAAGAAGAATATATCCGAGAGAGGAATGCGCCATCGCATCGGTAGGATCGAGCGCGACCGCTCGCTTGGCCGTGTCCACAGCAAGCCTCTTGTATTTTTCAATCGGTTCGCCCCAGAGAAGCCATGCATGCCAATATGACCGCGCCAGCCACGCATGAGCTTCTGCATACTGGTTATCGAGTTCGACTGACCTCTCGAACAACTCTCTGGCTGCTTTCCCAGCTTCAAGCGAGTGCCCATGAAGGAGTCGTCCGCGCACAAGACATTCATGTGCCTCGAGGTTGGCCGGCCATCTCCGATCAGGCAACTTCGCCGCGGTTAGCTCACCGACGAGGGCCGCGACGATCTTCCGGACAACATCGTCCTGCACCGCGAACACATCGGCCAAGTCGCGGTCAAACCGCTCGGCCCAAAGATGACCCCCGCCAATTGCATCGATCAATTGGGCATTGATCCGAACGCGCCCCGCTGCACGTCGCGCACTTCCCTCAAGGATGTAACGAACCCCCATCTCGCGCGCGACTTGCCGAACGTCGACTGATTTGCCCTTGTAGGTGAATGACGAGTTGCGCGCGATCACGAAGAGGCCGGCGACTCTGGAGAGATCGGTGATCAGATCTTCTGTAAGACCGTCGACGAAATATTCCTGCTCGGTATCGCCGCTCATGTTGGTGAACGGCAGGACGGCAATCGAGGGCTTGTCCGGGAGGGCGAGCGTTTCGCCTGGAGAGGTCGCGACACGCCGATCGCCCAATGCAACTCGGTAGACCCGAACCGACCGCGCAATGTTCTTGAGCTGCTGCTCGCCCATGTCCTCGAAGCGAAGGTCGAGCCGGCCGGCAGCGTCCTCATGGACGCGGGCCGAGATGCAGATGCCGCCGGGCTCGGCGATGCCTTCGAGACGAGCCGCGACATTGACGCCATCGCCAAGGATATCGGTGTCGTCCACCACGATGTCGCCCTGATGAATGCCGACGCGGAACTCGATGCGGCGGTCGGCTGGCTCGCCGGCGTTGCGCTCGACCATGCCGCGCTGGACCTCGACGGCACAGCGCAGGGCCGCCACCACGCTCGGAAACTCGATCAGGATTCCGTCGCCCGTGGTCTTGACCACACGGCCTTTGTGCTCGGCGATCTTCGGATCGATCAGCTCACGGCGATGGGACTTGAGGCGGGCGAGCGTGCCCTCCTCGTCCAGGCCGATGAGCCGACTATAGCCGGCGACATCGGCCGCCAGGATGGCCGCCAATCTCCGCTCAACGTGCTCCCCAGGCACGATGCGCCCTCATGCTTCCAGCCGCGTCCGCACGGCATTCTAGCAGACCTTACCAGATTTGCCGCACGACCCTTACCCTCCCGTTGCTTCGCAACGGGTCCCTCCCTCTGGGCGAGGGGTTAAGCGCTCCGCCGTGCAACCCGATTAGTTCACCGCCAGATCGAGCGCGCTCTTCGAGAGGGGCTCGGCGCCCTTGCGAGTGACCACGTAGGATTGGCCGGGCGCCATGGCGAGGCCGCGGGTCTCGTCGAAGATCGCGGTGTGGATGAAGAAAGTGTTGCCGGGCTCGATCACCACGGGATTGTCGCGGTAGAACATCGGCCAATCCATCCAGGTCGGCTGGAACACCGCGCCCATGCCGTAGCCCGTCGCGGTGAGCCGGTGCTTCGGGCTCAAATGCTTATCGCAGACGCGCGCGTAGGCCGCGAAGACATCGCCACAGGTGTTGCCGGGCTTGAGCGCCGCGACGCTCGCCCGATGCGCGTCGACCGCGACCTTGTGCAGCTCGACCTGTTTCGGCTTGGGCTTACCCACCAGGATCGTGCGCATCATCGCGGCGTGATAGCGGTGATAGGAGCCCGCCCATTCGATGGTGAGCTGGTCGCTCTTCTTGAGCCGCTGGCGGCCGGAGACATAGCGCCCGACCAGCGCCATCTCGCCGGAGCCGATGATCTGGTCGTTGCCCGGCCAGTCGCCGTCGCGCTTGAACATCTCGCCCTGCATCGCCGCGAGGATGTCGCCCTCGAAAGCGCCGGAGACCGCGAGCCGGTTCGCCTGGACGAGCGCGGCGTCCGCCATCGCCGCGGCCTTGCGGATGGCGGCGATCTCGGCCGGACTCTTCACGTAGCGGAGCCGCGTCACCAGGTCCGACGCGTCCTCGAGATGGCAGAAATCCTGCAGCGCCGCCGACAGCTTGCGGTGGATCGCGCCGGTCAGGCCGTAGGCGTCGTACTCGATGCCGAGCCGCTTGCCGCGGCAGCGGTGCGCGTCGAGCAGGCGTCGGAGATCGAGCGAGGGATTGGCGTCCGGCAGATTGGTCCAGACGTGGATGTTCTTCGGCTTCAGCACGGAGACCCGCCGAGCGAGGATCGCGTCCGGGAGCCGCGTCAGCAGCACCATCGCGCCGTCGACGCCGAGATACATCGCCTGGAAGAAGCAGTAGCCGAAGGTCTCGTAGCCCGCGAGGTAATACATGCTCTCCTGCTTGAAGAGCAGGAGCCCGTCGAGGCCGCGCCGCGCGAGCTCGGCGGTCGTTTTCTTCTGGCGTGACTTGAACTCCGCAGCACTGAAATGCGCCATGGCTTCCCCGCTCGTTCGTCCGACCATCCCTGACATTATCCCTCTCCGCCCCTCAGGGGCGGAGAGGAAAGGTGAGGTGGGGCGGTGCCATCGCTCGACTTGCGACCGTGAGCTTGAACCGGGACCGCCGGAGATTCCCCCACCTCACCTAGCTTCTCCGCCCCCTGGGGCGGAGAGGGAAAGACTGGAGATGCTGTCGATTGTTTACTGAGGCTGCTCCGACGATTGCGCCGGGCGGACGCGGCGGCGGCGCGCGGCGGTCTCCTTGAGGCGGGTCGATTGCAGCTCGCCCGCGGCTTCGAGCACAGGGTAGGCCACCGAACAGATGTGCGAATGGATGCGCTTCAAGTCCCGGAGCACGTCGAGGTGCAGCGAGCTGGTCTCGATGCTCTCGGGCCTGCCCTCGCGGAGCCGCGCGAAATGCGCCTCGGCGGCGGCGCGCTCGACCTCGCGGACCTGCACCTTGTCGCGCAGGAGCTGGCGCGCGATCGCGACCTCGCCCGACATGAAGACGCCGAGCGCGAGCTTGAGGCTATCGACCACGCGCTGGTGAAGCGCCGCGATGTCGGAGGCACCCTCCTGGGAGAACTTGAAGCGGTTCTTGATCTTCTTGCTCGCGAGCTCCATCAGGTTCTTGTCGATGATGTCGCCGATGTGCTCGAGATTGATCGAGAAGGCGATGATCTCCATCGCGCGCTGGCCGTTCTGGCCGTCGAGGCTCTCGCGGGTGATCTCGGTGACATAGAGTTTGATCGCCTCGTGGAGCCGGTCGACCCAATTGTCCATGTGCTCGATCTCGCTGACGAGCCGGCGGTCGTCGGTCATGAAGGCAGTCATGGTCTGGCGCATCATGGATTCGACGATGTCGCCCATGTGCATGACCTCGCGGGCGGCACAGGTGAGCGCGATCGAGGGCGTCTCGAGCGCCGCCGGATCGAGGTAGAGCGGCGTCGAGGGATCGGCCGTTTTCTTCCGCTCCGGCAGCAACCGGATCAGCAGCTCCGCCACACGGTTGATCGGCAAAATGAAGAGGGCCGCGAGCGCCAGGTTGAAGAGCGTGTGGAAGTCGGCGGCCTGGCGGGCGGGGTTGACGTCGATCGACGCCATGAGATCCGTGATCGGGTGCAGGAACGGCAGCACGAGCACGGCGCCGGCGACGCGATTCATGAGGTTGCCGACCGGCAAGCGCTGCGCCATCGGGTCGCGCGAGCCGCTGGCCGCGAAGACCGGATTGATCGCGCTGCCCAGATTGGCCCCGACCACCAGCGCGATCGCCGCGGCCGGCGTGACGAAGCCCGAATAGGCGAGCGACATCGCGAGCACGACCACCGCGACGCTCGAATGGGCTGCCCAGGCGAAGATGGTGCCCAGGAGCACGCACAGGAGCGGCTCCCTGGTGATGGCTGCGAAGAGCGCCCGCATGCCCGGCGCGTCCTCCGCGGGCGCCAAGGTCCCCAGCAGGATGTGCAGCGACAGCAGCATGAGACCGAGCCCGATCGAGACCCGACCAACGTCGCGGACCCGGGTGCGCGTGCCGTTCTTGAATGCGATCAGACCGGCCAGCAGCAGGATCGGCGAGACCACGGAGACGTCGAAGGACAGCACCTGCACGATGAGGGTGGTGCCGACATTGGCACCCAGCATGATCGCCAGCGCCGAGGCGAGCGTGACCACGCCGCCCGCGGCGAACGACGTCGTCATCAGCGCGGTCGCCGTGCTGCTTTGCAGGAGCGCCGTCACTCCGAGGCCAAAGGCGAAAGCCCGGAAGCGGTTGCGCAACGCGCGCGCCAGGAACCGCCGGAGCTCCCCGCCATAGGCGCGCATGATGCCGCTCTGGACCATGTGCAGGCCCCAGAGGAGCAGCGCCACACCTCCGACGAGATCGAGGAGGACGATCCTACCCACTTCCGAAGTTCCTTACGCTCCGCGGAATGTCCTTTGCCCTCTCGCACGCTACGCCCAGTCGATGACGCGCGAAAGTCCATTCTGTGATCTCGGGGCGGCGCGCTAAGGTAAGTGCCGCAGCGGAATCGCAGCCAAGGAGGTGCGCGTGGATTTGTCGAAGCTCGAGCTGGCGGTGCTCGCCCGGCAACTCGCCAGGCCCGAGGGCGAGATCGGGCGCGCGGTCGGCGAGTACATGAGCGAGCACAACGCCGGCGTGAGCGCCGCGGCCTGGAAGCGCCTCGACCTGCAACGGGGCGACCGCGTCCTCGAGGTGGGCTTCGGCAACGGCAAGCTGATCCCGGCCTTGCTCGCGCTCGAGCCCGACCTCGCCTACACCGGGATCGAGATCTCTGAGACCATGCTCGCGGAGGCCCAGGCCTTCAATCGCGCCCTCCTCGACGTCAAGCGAATTGACCTGAGGCTCGCCTCGGTGGAGGCCATGCCGTTCCCGGACCGCGCCTTCGACCGCGCCGCCATCGTCAACACGATCTATTTCCTGGCCAACCCTGCACGCGCGCTCGCCGAGCTCCACCGCGTGCTGCGGCCGGGCGGCGTGCTGGCCGCGGCGGGCATCACGCCGGAGGCCGCGGCCGGCCTGCCGATCACGCAGCACGGCTTCCGCGTCTACGACGAGACGCGTCTCAAGGAGATGCTCGGCGCCGCCGGCTTCCACGCCGTCGACATCGCGATCCATCGCGAGGTCACGGCGCGTCTCGACGGCGGGACCCACGATCGGACCTACCAGGTCCTGCGCGCGGTGGCCTGAGGCGAGGCGAACGGACGCCGGAGAAAGACGGCCTTCGACGGAGCCGTGAGCATTTTCGGGCGACTCCGTATCGTTAATAGAGAGCTAACCATGGTGAACGGAGAATCGCCTTATCTTTGGCGGCACCGCTCATCATGCCCGAGGGTCGGGCGAGCGCGACGCCAAATTTGGTGGGGGATTCAATCGTGTCGTTCCTATCGCTGCGTAGTCGGGCGAACCCCGACGAGGTAAGACCGGGCGAGAGCTTCCGGCGGCGCCAGGAGACTCCGCTGGTGGAGACCGCGACCGTCCTGGGCCTGCGTCAGGACCTAGTGGGCATCCCGCACGTCCAGTTCAGGATCGCGATCGAGTGCTCGGACGCCAACTGCTTCGAGGAAACCTCGCGCATGCTGGCGATCGAAGCCTTCCTCGAGACCTACCCCGAGCACGTCCTCGCCGACGCGGCCTTCTGAGGCGCCGCTCGACTGGATCGATTCAGTGCGTCCTTCGACGCGCTCGCTTCGGTCGCTTGCTCAGGATGAGGCTTGTTCTTTCTGCCAGAATAACTTCGCCTCATCCTGAGCAAGGGCCGATGGGCCCGCGTCGAAGGACGCACGCCACCGATGCGGCTCTTGGAACATGGAAAACGCCTCCCGCAGGAGGCGCTGGAGTATCGCGGCGTGACGCGCAGGATCAATCCTCTCTGTGCGTCCGCTCCATCCTCTCGTGGCGCTCCTGCGCCTCGAGGCTCAGCGTCGCGATCGGCCGCGCCTCCAGGCGCTTCAGGCTGATCGGCTCGTCGGTCTCCTCGCAGTAGCCGTAGGAGCCGTCCTGGATCCGCTCGAGGGCGGCGTCGATCTTGGAGATGAGCTTGCGCTCGCGGTCGCGGGTCCGGAGCTCCAGCGACCGCTCGGTCTCGAGCGAGGCGCGGTCCGTGATGTCCGGCTCCGAGAGGCTCTCTTCCTTGAGGTGGACCAGGGTCTCGCTGGAGTCTTCCAGGAGCTCGGCGCGCCAGCGCAGCAATTTCTGGCGAAAGTACTCGAGCTGCCGCGGGTTCATGAACTCTTCACCGTCCGAGGGACGATAGTCGGGCTGAAGGCTGACCGGCATCACCTACTCCGTGAAGCGCCAGGGTTCTCGAAGCGCGCGGGACTATAGCGACGAGAGGCCGCCGGAGCAAGCATGCGAATAAGCATGTAAGATATTGAAATACCGTCGACTTCTGTTGAGGATTTATGACGATGCCGTGAGCTTGGCGAGCTCGACCTTGGCTCGGAGATCGATCTCGTCGAGGACGCCGAGGAGCTTCGGATCGTCCACCAGGCCACGCTCGCTCGCGACCACGCGCTGCAGCTCCGCGATCTGACCTTGCGAGAGACTGCCGCCGAGGAGCGCCAAGCGCAGATCGTCGAGCCGGTCGAGCACGGTGCTGCCGCGCTGGACCGCGCGCCGGCGTTGTGCGAGCGCGTCGGGCATTTCCTGGAGCTGGAACAGGCCGTCGACCTGCTGGATCGGGCGCGAGGCCGCGGGCCCCGAGACCGGCTGCTCGCCTGAGATCGCCGCGCCGAAGCCGACGCCGGATCCCGATCCCGGTTTGCCGTCGCGACGAGACGAGGCGGGAAGGATCGGCCGGTTCGGATCGATGCGCATGAGCGGCAAGACTGTCCTTGCGAGGTCGCGGCGAGGATGGCGCGTCAGGGTTAAGCGGCGATTAACGGGCGGTCTCGGCAAAGCCTGCCCGAGCCCGGCAGGGATTGCCGGCACGGCGCCTCCGAGGAGGCTGTAAGACCCGGAAAAGCCCGGGATTCTGCGGCTCTCCCGAGTGGCATGGGCTTCGCATGAGGGGCCCGAGACAGACGTCACAGCCGCCGGGATTCCATGCTCCACGCCCCTCGCCTCTTCCGCCGTTTCGGCCTCGCGATCTCAGCGCTCGCGGTGCTTGCCACGGCGAGCCCCGCCCACGCGGTCTCCCGCATCAAGGACATCGCGGATTTCGAGGGCGTGCGCGAGAACATGCTGGTGGGCTATGGCCTGGTGGTCGGCCTCAACGGCACCGGCGACACCCTCAACAACGCGATCTTCACCCGCGAGAGCCTGATCGGCATGCTCGAGCGGCTCGGCGTCAACGCCCGCGACAGCAGCCTGCGCACGAAGAACGTCGCCGCGGTGATGGTGACTGCGACGCTGCCGCCCTTCGCGCGCCAGGGCGGCCACATCGACGTCGTCGTCTCCGCGCTCGGCGACGCCAAGAGCCTGCTGGGCGGCACCTTGCTGGTCACCCCGATGCTGGGCGCCGACGGCGAGGTCTACGCCGTGTCGCAAGGCACCGTCTCGACCGGCGGCATCGCCGCCAAGGGGCAGGCGACCACGGTCACCAAGGGCGTGCCCACCGCCGGCCGGATCGCGAGCGGCGCCATCGTCGAGCGCGAGGTGGGCTTCGAGCTGGCGAAGCTCAAGACCGTGAACCTGACGCTGCACAATCCCGATTTCACCACCGCGCGCCGCGTCGCGCAGGCGATCAACGCCTTCCTCAAGGGCCCCGCCGCCCGGCCGCTCGATCCCAGCACGGTGCTCCTGACCGTGCCTGGCGAGCTCAAGGGCGACGTCGTGTCCCTCATCACTGACATCGAGCAGCTCCGCGTCGAGCCCGACCAGCCCGCCCGCGTGGTGATCGACGAGCAGAATGGCGTCATCGTGATGGGCGAGAACGTGCGTATCAGCACCGTCGCGGTGGCGCAGGGCACGCTCACCGTGCGCGTCACCGAGACGCCGCAGGTCTCGCAGCCCAACCCCTTTGCGCCCGCGGGCAACGCCACGACCTTCGCGCCCAACGCCAGCACCACGCCGCCCACGACGCAGTCGCCCGAGCTTCCCGGCGCGCCCGGCCGCAACGGCACGCAGTTCGCCCCCGGCGGCGGTGCGCAGACCGTGGTCGTGCCGCGCACCAACGTGCAGGTCGACGAGCAGTCCGAGCGCCGCATGGCGGTGCTGCAGGCGGGCGTCACGCTGCAAGAGCTCGTCAACAGCCTCAACGCGCTGGGCGTCGGTCCGCGCGACATGATCAGCATCCTGCAGGCGATCAAGACGGCGGGCGCGCTGCAGGCCGAGATCGAGCTGATGTGATGGACACCGCGAAGCCCATCCTGCCGACGCTGCCGGCGGCGCAGACGCCCGGCACCGCCGCGCCCAATCCACTCGCGGGGGCGCAGGACCCCGCGGGCGCGGCGAAGGTCGCGCAGGATTTCGAGTCCTTCTTCCTGTCGCAGGCCATGGACAGCATGTTCGCGGGCGTCGAGAGCGACAAGCTGTTCGGCGGCGGCAGCGGCGAGAACGTCTATCGCTCGCTGCTCACTCAGGAATACGCCAAGGTCGCCGCCAAGAGCGGGGCCACCGGGATCGCCGACGCCGTGCAGCGCGAGATCCTGCGCATGCAGGAGGCCCAGAAGAAATGACCATCCTCGACCAGGCGCCGACGCCGTCGGCGCCCGAACTGATCGCCGTGCAGAACGCGCTCGCCGACCTCCTGGAGCAGGAGACCGAGGCGCTCACGGCCATGCGCCTCAAGGACGCGAGCGCGCTCAAGGACGAGAAGGCGCGGCTCACGCGCCGCTATCGGGCGCAGCTCGAGGAGCTGCGCGCCA
>DATEGF010000117.1:0-23572 GCA_035280245.1 Allostellaceae bacterium | reverse complement strand
TGACCGTCACGGTCAACAGCCCCGCCGCCACCGGGAACTATACCGCCGATTCGAATTCGATCGAGGTGATCATCACGCAGCAGCAGCCGCGCGTGCTTTCCAGCTTGTTCACGAACAGCCCGACAACCGTGCTCGCGCGCTCGGTGGCGTTGACGGGCACTCCCGGAACAGGCTGTGTGCTGGCGCTCGATGGTGCGAGCGTCGATGACATCTTCAACAACGGCAATGTGACCATCAATCTCGAGCACTGCGACATCTACGACAACTCACCGAGCGCCGGTGCCTTGACGGTGGTGGGCAACGCCAGCATCAGCGCCAACGGTGCCTACATCGTCGGGAACTACTCCACGTCGGGGCAAGGCGTCCTCACCACGACGCCTACGTCGCAAGGCGGCGATGGCACGAACGTCAATTGGTCGGCGCCAATCCCCGATCCCTACGCGACGGATCTTGCCAATCTCAATGCGCCGACAGCGTGCGCCTTCAACAACCAGAGCTATCAGGGTGGTGCGAATATCCCCGCATCGACCTTCACGGATGGTCAGGTGTTTTGTGGCGGGCTCAGCATCACCGGTAACAGCACGGTCACCTTCCCGGCGGGGGTCTTCTATATAAGTAACGGGTCGCTGTCCGTCGCGGGTAACTCGACGCTCAATGCGCCCGACGGCACGACGTTCGTGCTGACCGGCAGCTCCACGCTGTCATTCGCGGGGGGTGCCACGATCAACGTGGTTGCCGATCGAACTGGACCCTTCCCTGGGGCCGCGTTCGCGGTCGCCAGTCCCTCGGGCTCCGGGGCGAACAGTTTCCAGGGCGGACCCACGATGAATATTCTGGGCGCGGTCTATTCACCCAATAATGCGGTCCAATGGGCCGGTGGAAGCGACACGACCGGCTCGCCGTGCACCCAGATCGTCGCGCTCACCATCGCCTTTAAAGGCAACGCGGTGCTTGGCAGCAACTGCTCTGGTTACAACTTCCCAAACTCCGATATCGGCAAGGTGCCTACCAAGGTCGTCGAGTAGCTCGACGGAGCGGGTGGCCACGGCGCGGGCGTATCGTGTAAGGATTGCGTTGCGCGCTACTGTCTCGCCGGTCGCGCTTTCTCCAGTCGATGCACTACGAGATTCGAGGCGTCGCGGTTGCCCCAGCCCGCTTGCGCGGCGCTCTCGTAGCAGTCGAGCGTCTTCGCGGTCACGGGAAGTTCGAGCCCCATCGCACTGCCGACCACGAGCATGGTGCGCAGGTCCTTGCGCATTCCGTCGATATCGAAGCCAACCTCCGGCTTCGGTCCGCCCTTGAGGGCGGCCGCGAGCTTCGACGCGCGGTTCTTGAGGGCGTTGGTTCCACCGGAGCTGTCGGCGAGGATCTCGAGCATCTTCTCGGGCGGAATGTCGGCGTCGCGCACCAGCGATAGCGCTTCGCCGAGCGCCTCCCAATACACCGCGAGCGGCAGGTTGACCGCGAGCTTCATCGCGGAGCCGGTGCCGCTGGGCCCGAGCAGGTCGACGCGTCGGCAGAGCTGCTCGAGCACCGGCCGGGCGCGAGCGAAGTCGATGGCGGCACCGCCCGCCATGCCGACGAGCTTTCCCTCGCGCGCCGGGCCCACGGTGCCGCCGACCGGGCACTCGACGAGCCCCGCCTTCTTCGCGTGGACGCGGGCGGCGAGCGCGCGGATCGTCTCGGGCGCCACCGTGCTCATGTCGACGAAAAGCTTGCCGACGACATCGCCAGAGAGCAGGCCTTCCGGGCCGTCGTAGACCGCGTCGATCGCCTTGGCGTCGGTGAGCACCGTGAGTGTGAGCTCGCTGGCGCGCGCGACCGCCGCCGGCGAAGGCGCCCAGGTGGCGCCGCGCTCCAGGAGACGCTTCGCATTATCGGGTGTACGGTTCCAGACCGTCAAGCGACGGTCGAGGTCGATCAAGCGCTCGCCCATGGCCGAGCCCATACGCCCGATGCCGATCAGTCCGATGTCCATGTCGCGCTCCTCGATCGTTGCGTACGGGAATGTGCCGCTTCCCCGCAGCCGGTGGAAGTCCGCCCGTATTGCGCGCGGTCGCGGTCGCGCTAGGATCGGCGCGATGTCCGATATCCGTATTCACGCCTTGCCGGCTCGCGACGCGCACGCGGCCGAGCGCCTCGTGGAGGCGGTGGCGCACCTCTCGTCGGCCGACACTCGGCTTGCCGAAGTGATCGGCCGGATCGGGCCCTGCGGGCTCCGGCGGCGGACCGGCGGGTTCCCGCGCCTCTTCCGCGCCATCCTGGGTCAGCAGCTCTCGACCAAAGCGGCAGCGACCATCCATGGCCGGATCGTCGCGGCGTGCGGCGACGCGATGACGCCAGAGCGTGTCCTGGCTCTGCCCGACGAGGCTTTTGCCGCGGCAGGCGTGTCGCGCCAGAAGGCGCGCTACCTGCGCGGGCTCGCGGAGATCGCGCGCGACGATCCTCGCTTCTTCGATCGATTGCCGCGGCTCTCCGATGAGGCGGCGATTGAGCGGCTGACCTCTATCCTGGGCGTCGGGCGCTGGACCGCGGACATGTATCTGATCTTCTGTCTGGGGCGGCTCGACGTCCTGCCGCTCGGTGACATCTCCATTCATTCGGCGGCGGCCGACGTGCACGGGCTGCGGCGACGTGTGCTGCCGAAGCGGCTGACGCGCCTCGCCAAGCCCTGGCAACCCTATCGCAGCGTGGCGGTCTGGTATCTCTACCAGCACCTCGACACGAATCGCGCCGGTGCATGATCATCTCTCGGTTGCGGTAACTTATTGCCCCGAAGCCATACCCACTTCGGCGGAAAATGCACTAGGGTGAAGAGGGGGTTAACGGTTACGGTTCATTAGGGTTTCTCGCTCTAGGCTCTGTAGAAGTAAGGGCAACCCGGGCCCCAGGGCCGGCGCCAAACCCCATGTTGCGAGGCCCAGTGAGCGGCGTGCCCATGACGACCACGGCGAGTTACGAGGGTGAGCGCGACCAGCTCGTAGCCGTGGCCTTCGCCGCTTCCGACCTGCTGGTCGAGCTCGACGACAACGGCACCATCACCTTCATCGCGGGCGCGGTCGACCGGATCGGCGCCAACCTCGTGCGCTCGCCGGTCGGGTTGCCGCTGAGCGATCTCTTCGATCCCGCCGATCGGGTCGCGGTGCGCGAGCACGCGATGCGTGTGGCGAAAGGACAGCCGATCGTGCCGCTGCTGGTGCGCCTGCGGCGCGGCGCGACCCAGACCATGCTGTTCGGCGGCTGCCGCCTGCCGCAGGACCGGACGATCCTGTTCCTCGGCATCGGCGACGGCGAGGGGCAGCGCTCGAGCTCGATCAGCCTGGTCGCCGAGACAGAGCGCGGCCTGATGAGCCGCCCGGTCTTCACGGCGCTGGCGATGCGGCGGCTCCCTGAGGATCTCGCGGGCGGTCTGCGCATGAGCTTCGTCGAGGCGATGGGCTTCTCCGAGCTCGCGACGCACATACCCTCGGCGATGATGGGCGGCTTTGCCACCGCGGTTGCCCGCCAGCTCCGGCTCAGCGGTCCCGGCGTCGAGGCCGTGGGAGATCTCGGCCGCGGGCGCTACGGCGTGCTGCATCGCGGAGAGATCAACGTCGTTCAAGTGCAAGACGCAGTGCTGGCGCTGGTGCGGGCGATGGCGCCGAGCGCGCCGCGGCCGACCATCGCGATGGCGACCATGGAACCCGGCCGAGACGGCCTCTACGGTCGCCGGGCCTCGCGGGTCGTGCGCTACGCGATCGAGCGCTTCGCCTCTGGCGGCGATCGCGCAGGCGCGCTCGTGGTGCCACAGGCCGAGCTCGACGTGCTCTTCACCGACACGGTCGACCGGGTGGCCGGGCTCGAGCGCATCATCGATGACGGGGCGTTCGACCTCGCCTACCAGCCCGTGGTCGACCTCAAGGACCGGACTGTACAGCACGCCGAGGTGCTCGTGCGTTTCCCCGACGGGACCACGCCACTCGCGGCCGTCGCGGCCTCGGAGGCCGCCGGCATGATCGGCGATTTCGACCTCGCGATCTGCGCGCGCGCGATCGATCACCTCTCGGTGCGCGTGCCGGACGTGCCCGCCGTCGCGGTGAATCTCTCAGGCCGGTCGCTCGAGACTCGCGGCTTTGCGGACCGCCTTTCGGCGCTGCTCGCGGCGCACAATGCCGATCCAAGCCGCCTCATGTTCGAGCTCACGGAGACCGTGATCCTCGGCGAGGTGGAGGTCGTGAACAAGGTTGTGCAGGACATGCGCCAGCGCGGTTTTCGCTTCTGCCTGGACGACCTCGGCTCCGGCGCCAATTCTTTCCACTACCTGCGCAGCATCCCGTTCGATTTCGTCAAGATCGACGGCGCCTTCGGGCGCGACGCGCTCAAGCACGACCGCGATCGGTCGTTCCTGCGCTACGTCTCCGCCTTCTGCAAGGAGAACAAGATCCTCGCGATCGCCGAGATGATCGAGACGGAGGCCGAGGCCGCGAGCTATCGCGACCTCGGCATCGACTACGGGCAAGGCTATCTCTTCGGCCGCCCCGTTGTCTATCGCAAGAACAGCTGAGCGGCGCGTTATTCCGCCGCGACGGAGGCCAGTGCCGAGATGAACTCGGCCGTGCGCGTGATGTGTGTGACCAGCAGCTCCGTGGCGTGCGCAACATTGCGAGAGAGAGCGGCATCCATCAGATCACGGTGCTCGTGCTCGAGGTCGCGGACCCAGACCTTGGGCGGCGTCCGGATCATGCGGTAATGCCGGTAGCGCTCCATCTGATCGGTCAGCATGCCCACGAACTTGATGAGCCAGGGCGAGTTGCAGGCGCTGATCAACGAGTCATGGAAGGCGCGATGCCGCCGCTCCCAGTCCTCCGCGGATGCATCCGTCGCGCGCGGGACGGGGGCCTTCGAGAGCCGATGGAACGCCGCGACCACCGACGATTCCCAGCGCTCGTCGCCGTTCGCCATCGAGGCGGTCAGCGCACCGCTCTCGAGCTTCTGGCGCAGCGCCGTCACCTCCCACATCTCGTCGAGCGAGATGGCGGCGGCGCGGAAACCGCGCTGACCCACCGCCGTCACGAGCTTGTCCTCGACCAGGCGCGATAATGCTTCGCGCAGTGGGCTCACGCCCAACCCGTATTGCTCCTTGAGCGCATCGAAGCGAAGTGGCTGACCCGGCGAGAGCCGACCCATGACAAGATCCGAGCGCAGACGCCGATAGGCTACCTCGCCGAGAGTCCGAGCGCCTTCAACGCCCTCTGCTACTGCCATCGGCAGCGCCGCACGTTTCATCCCTATACCCCCGTTATATAGGCGGCTTTTGCCGCTTTCCTTATGGGCCGTATCGGTACCACGAAACCGCTGTCGGACGCCAAACACTTGTTTGCGAAGATTTTGGAAATTGAAGAAGCGCGTTGGTAGGACTGCAACCGAATGCTCGAGGGCGGGAGCACTCCCATCGCTAGAGGCGATCCTGTCGCGAGGGAGTCTAGCCAAGCACGGTGCGGGGAGTCTCGCGCGCTTCTATCCGCGGGGATTGACGCGAGGCGCGACAAATATTGCAGATCTTCGCGCGATCATTTGGGAGCACTGCTCACGAGACAAAAGCCGGGAATTCCGGCTTGCCACCGTCAATCGCAGACGTTACGGTCGCACTCTGGTTAATCACGAGCGGGGACAATCAAAGACAAATCCGGCGGCGTTCGGCCGAGCGTCCCATTGGTAATCGCGCGGACGAGTGGCGAATGCCGTGAGAGATTGCACCCCGCAAGAATGGAGGAGCGCCTCAGGGGGCTTCGGAGTTCGAATTAGCGGTTTGCCGACGCGGGGCGCGTCGGATCGAGTGGGTTGTGTATTTGGGTGGGAGGGGCATGGTCGCCAAGCTTGCGAAATGGGGGGCGAGGTTATTCCCCGAGCGGCAGATTCTGATCCGGACCGAGGGCCGGATTTCCTACCTGACATTGACGCGGCGCGCGCAGGTCGCGGCGGCAACGGGAGCGCTCCTGGGCGTCGTGGTGTTTGGCGTCCTCGTCGCACGCTACGTGCACTACGGCCATGTGATCTCGGCCAAGCAGGCCCAGGTCGCGAAGGCTGAGCTCTCGAATCAGGAACTGCGACACCAGCTCGCGGAACTGCAAGCACAGGTCGCGATGGCGAGCGCCGAGATCGACGGCACCCAGTATCGTCTCGACGTAATCGGATCGGAGTACGGCACGCTCCAGGGCTCGCTCAGCGACACCGAGCAGGCGCTCAAGGGCGTCGCCGACGCACGCGCCCAGCTGATCGCGGAGCGCGACGACCTGTTGTCGCAGCTCCAGTCGGCACAGGATGATGCCAACTCCAAGGCCGACATCGCGGCGCAGCTCGCCCAGAACCTGGCGCGGAACAAGACAGAGCTCAGCCAGACCGAGGCCCAGCGCCGGACGCTCAACGCCCGCATCCAGCAGCTCGAGAAGGACGTGCAGGCCTCGAACGACCGGGCGGCCGCGTTCAAGACCGCGTTCGATAACACCCAGGCCAAGCTGCAGCAGATCAGCAGCGAGCGCGAGCACCTCATGGCCGAGCGCGAGCGGCTCGCCGCGGAGCGCGATGCCCTCAAGCAGAAGCTGCAGAGCGTCGAGGCGCGCATCTCCAAGGTTGACACCAAGACCTCCGAGAGCGTTGCTGCGCTGCCGGCGCCGACCCGCGAGAAGGCCGATGGCGTGTTCGGCTCTCTCGAGAGCATGGTCGCGGCGACCGGCCTCAACGTGGAGAATTTCATCGCGCGTCTGGGCGGCCCCGCGAAGAGCGAGGGCGGTCCTTATATCGCGCTCGGCGGGCCCAAACAGCTCTCGGCCCAGGATCAGACCGCTCGCGAGGAGACCCTCCGGAAGCTCCTGAAGACCTTGCCCTTGGCGGCGCCGCTCGGTCAGTACCAACTGGAGAGCCCGTTCGGCTCGCGCGTCGATCCGATCAACCACCGCCAGGGCTTCCATCCCGGCGTCGACCTGGCCGCGGCCTTCCGCTCGCCCGTCTACAGCACCGCGCCTGGCGTGGTGACCTTCGCGGGCCCGCGAGACACCTATGGCAAGTTCGTCGAGATAGACCACGGCAACGGCATCGTCACGCATTACGCTCACTTGCACCGCATCTCCGTGTCGCGCGGACAGAGGGTCGGCGCGCATCAGGAAGTCGGCGAGCTCGGCAGCACGGGCCGGAGCACGGGGCCGCACCTGCATTACGAGGTGGTGGTGGACGGTGAGCCGCTCGATCCCGAGAAGTTCTTGCAAGTGGGGAAGAGCGTTGTTCAAGTCAAGCGCAACTAAGGCCGAGAGGGCGCCATCAGGGTTCGGCGGTCGCGACGCTGCGCCGTCCATTCTGAGTGTCGACCTCAAGATCACCGGCGACGTCGTCGGCGGTGGCGAGCTCGTGGTCGCCGGCACCGTGCACGGCGATATCGTCGCGAAGAAGATCACGATCGCAGAGGGCGGCTCGGTGACTGGAGCCGTCGAGGCCGATACGGCTATGGTGGCGGGCACGCTCACCGGGCAGCTCAAGGCTTCGGCGGTGACGCTCGCCAGCACGGCGAAGGTCGTCGCCGACATCACGCACGTGTCGTTGATGATCGAATCGGGCGCGGTGTTCGAGGGCTATAGCCGCCGGGTCGACGCGATCGACCAACGCGGCGTGGGGCTCCCGCTCGCCTTGCCTGCGGGCCGTCCGGCGCCCGCCGTGACCACGATCGCCGGGAAAGCGACGAACTCCGGGTCCGAGCCAGCGGCGAAGGGGTCGGTGACCACCGTCTCCTGAGGGTTGGCTCAGGTCTGCGCGAGCGCCGCGGCGAAGGTCTCGCGGTCGACGTTGCCGCCGGAGGCGGTGACGGCGATGGTCCTGCCCTTGATCGGAAGCTTGCCTGAGAGCACCGCAGTCAGCGCCGCGGCACCGCCGGGCTCGACCACCAGCTTCAGATCGGCGAAGGCCGTCGCCATCGCGCGCCGCACCTCGTCGTCGCTCACGGCAATGCCAGCGGTCACGAGCCGCCGATTGATCGAGAAAGTGAGCACGCCCGGCGTCGGCGCGAGCAGCGCATCGCAGATCGAGCGCGCGTTGGGGTCGTTGCTGACGCGCTCGCCCGCAATCAGCGATCGCCGCGTATCGTCGAAGGCCTCGGGCTCCGCGGTATAGATCTCGGTGTCCGGACTCTCCGAGGCAATGGCGGTAGCGCAGCCGGCGGTGAGGCCGCCGCCGCCACAGCAGACGACGACAGCGTCGAGCTCGGCACCCAGCGTTTTCGCTTGTGCGGCGATCTCGAGACCGGCGGTACCCTGGCCCGCGATCACCCGCGGGTCGTCGTAGGGTGCCACGATGGTGGCGCCACGCTCGCGGGCGATCTTGCCGCCAACCTTCTCGCGGCTCTCCTTGTAGCGGTCGTAGAGCACGACCTCGGCCCCATAGGATTTGGTGTTAGCGATCTTGATCGCGGGCGCGTCGGCCGGCATCACGATGGTCGCGGGAATGCCGAGCAGCTCCGCTGCGGCGGCAACGCCCTGCGCGTGATTGCCGGAGGAATAGGTCACCACGCCGCCGCGGCGCTGGCGCTCGTCGAACTGCACCAGCGCGTTATAGGCGCCGCGAAACTTGAACGAGCCGGTGCGCTGCAGCGTCTCGGCCTTGACAAGCAATCGGCCGCCCAGACGCTTGTTGAGCACCGGAGATTCCACCAGCGGCGTCAGCACCGCCGTGCCTTTGAGGCGCTCGGCGGCGGCGCGGATGTCGTCGATGGTCGGCGGCGTGCTAGAGGGGGCGGAGGAAGGCATCGAGGGCTTCGGTTGCTTCGGGCTCGGTGAGCGAGGGTGTGTGGCCTTTGTTGGGCACAGTTACGCAGACCAAATCAGGCTTTTCAAGCGCCATGCGGCGGAACACGTCCTCGGTGAGCACGTCGGATAGCGCGCCGCGAAAAGCCAGCGTCGGGATCACCTTGAGCCCGCGAAACATGGTCCAGAGGTCTGCTGCCGCGCGCTGCTGGTTGAGGGGCTTGGCGATCGCGAGGTCCCAGTTGAAGTGCAGAAGCCCATCGCCGCCCTTGCGATAGGTCGCTTCCGAGTGAGTGCGCCACCAGATGTCGTCCGCCTTCGGCGCGAGGTTGGGCGTCAGTTCCTTGAGGAACCGGACCGCGCTCGGCCAATCCGATTGGGGGTGGTCAACGCCGACGTAGCTGAGGATGCGGTCGAGACCGGGGTTCGACACGCTGGGGCCGATGTCGTTGAGCACCACGCCCGCGGCGAGGCTCGGCCGGAGTACGGCCAGTCCCATGGCGAGGAGCCCGCCCATCGACGTGCCCACGATCACCGCGCGGCCGATGCCGGTCGCGGCCAAGATGTGAGAGAGATCGCTGATGTAGACGTAGGGGTCGTAGTTCCGCCAGTTGTGGTCGTAAGCGGAGCGGCCGCGGCCGCGGTAGTCCGGGCAGAGCACGCGGCGCTCGCGCGAGAGCCGCAGAGCCACCTCCGCGTAGTCCGCGCTGTTGCGCGTGAGCCCCGTGAGGCACAGCACCGGAGTCTTCGCGGCGAGAGGGTCGCCGTAGTCGCGGTAATAAAGCGCGAGCCCGTCCTGGGCGCTCAGCGTGGCTTCGCGGTAGGCCGGCATGGGCTCGCGACTAAAGCCCCAGCAGTTTTGGCAGCGCGTCGAGGTCGCGCATCTCGGCGGCGAGGGTGCCCGGCAGGTTCTCGCGTGGCGCGCCGCCGCGGTTCGCCCACACCGCCCGGAAACCGAAATGCGCGGCGCCAGCGGCGTCCCAGCCGTTCGACGAGACGAAGCAGATCCGCTCCGCCGGCAGCTTGAGGTGCGCCGTCACAAGCTCATAGACGCGTCGGTCCGGCTTGTAGATGCCGGCGCTCTCGACCGAGAGCGCGGTCTCGATGAGCTCCGCGACATCAGCGCTTTTCATCGCGGCCTCGAGCATCGCGGGCGTGCCGTTGGAGAGGATGAGCGCGGGACGCCGAGCACGCTTCAGCGCCTCGAGCACCCGCCGTGCGTCTGGAAACGCCTCGATATGGAGGAAGAGATCCATCAACCGGTCGCGAAGCGCCGCATCCTTGATGCGGAGGCTCGCCATGGCGAAGTCGAGTGCCTCGCCCGTCACTCGCCAGAAATCGGCGTGGACGCCCATGAGGCTCCTGAGCCAGCTGTACTCCAACTGCCGCGTGCGCCAGAGCTGACCCAGCGCATCCGCCTTGTCGCCGAGCGCATCCCGGCAGCGCTTCGAAGCCGAGAGGAAATCGAACAACGTGCCATAGGCGTCGAAGACGCAGGCAGTCGTCTTGGCGAGCGACGCGGCCATTCTCAGCGCTTCAAGTCGAGAGCCAGCGAGAAGGCGAGGTTGCGGTCGCCCATCCGCAAACGGTAGATCTGCAGGTTCTCCAGCACGCGCTGCACGTAGCTGCGCGTCTCGCGGAAGGGGATGCCCTCAACCCAGTCGATCACGTCCACCTCCTTGGCGCGGGGGTCGCCCATATCGTGCTCCCACTCGCTGACGCGCGCCGGCCCGGCATTGTAAGCCGCGACCGCCAGCACGTATGAGCCGCCGAACTGGTCGAGCATGTCCTCGAGATACGCGCGGCCGAGCTGCAGATTGTATTGCGGATCCGTCAGCAGCCGCTCCTGCGAGAACGGGACCTGCAGGTCTTTCGCGATCCGCTTTGCCGTCGCCGGCATGAGCTGCAGCATGCCGCGCGCGCCGACTGGGCTCACGGCATTCTGGTCCATGCTGCTTTCCTGGCGTGCCATGGCCAGCACGAGCGGCCCTTCGGCGCTGCCGCCCGGTGGGATCTGTGTCAGCGGATAGCCGAGCGCCAGCAATGTGACGCCGGCGTAGCTCGCGCGCCGCGCCACGTTGACCGCGAGATCCGGCCGCACGACCGCGATGGCGAGCGCCGCCACTAGGGCATGCTCGACCGGCGTCTTCGCAAGCTCGCTGAGCTTCAGGACGAAGGGCTTCGCGAAATCCGCGGCGTCGGCGTCGGCGAGCTCGCGTACGACGCGCACGAGCTCCTTCTGGTCGAAGGCTGCGCTCTCCTGCGGAGTGGATTTGGGATCCTCGAGCACCGCCGCCTTGCCGTCGGTGCCGATCTGCGCGGCGGCAAGCTGGCCGTAGTAGGTCGTGAGATATTGTGCGGCCTTGGTGTACCAGCCGGTGGCGAGCTGGCGATTGCCGAGGTCCTGAGCCGCGCGTCCGGCCCAGTAGGCACCGCGCGCGAGGCTGATCGGTCGGCTCACGTCGTTGTAAAGCCGAACGAAGTGATCATAGGCGGGCTGGGCCTCGTGCAGGTAGCGGAGCTTGATCCAGCCGGCGAGGAACTCGGCCTCGGCGAAATTGGGTCCACTGGTCATGCCGTGTCGGTCGGCGAGCCTGGCCGCGAGAGAGATATTCCCGTCCTGCAGCGCATGGCGCGCCAATGTCTCGCGCTCGCTCCACCAGAGCTGCGGACGACCCAAGTCCTTGGGCGCGTGCTCGAGGATGTTGATCGCGGCGTCGTACTTCTCCTTACGCCGGTTCCAGCGCATGCGCTCGAACAGGAAGCCGGGGTCGTGCTGCAGACTGGCGGGCACCTTCGAGACCAGCTTGTCCGCGCTCTTGGAAACGTTCGCGAGCGCGAAGCGCGCCAGTGCCTCCGCACGGTGGCCGGCGTCGACCCGCGGCAACATCCGGTGCGCGGTTTCCTCCTTACCTTCCCAAGCCAGTCGGTCGAGGCGCGCCACGTCGTCCACCGGCCTCAGGTAGTGGCCGTAGCGTTGCAGCATCGGCTTCTCGTCGAAGGCGTTGAGGTCGGAGGAGATCCAGACCTCGCGGATCTCGGCGACGGCGCGGTCGGTCTGGCCATGGGCCAGCAGGTAGTCGGCCTCGCGCAACCGGCCGATCGCGGTCACCGGCGGATAGCGCTGGAACCAGCGGCCGACGTCGTCGTCGCCGACGCTGGTGATCGCTTCCTCCGCGCGCTCACGCAACAGCCGCTCGTTGGGCCAATCGGGATTGCTCTCGATGAATTGGGTGATGGTCTCGAAGCCGGAGCCGGAACCCTGCCGGCTCAGATCCAAGAAACGGACAACCTTGCTAAGGAGGAGGTCCTTCGCCTGCTGCGCGCTTTGATAGGCGCCGGCCCAATCGCCGGAGCGGATCTGGGAGAAGGCAAGGCGGTAGGCTTGGCGGTCCGCATCCGAGAGCGCCGCGGCGCCCGCGAGCCGGAGCGGCAAGAGCAAGAGAGCGAGCAACAGTGCTACCCGCGCGAGCAACCTCACGACCCGACCCCTGAAATCCCTGTGAACGCCCGCGGCGGAATGTTGAGGCAGGGGTGCATCTTAGCGATCTCCATCGGCCGAAAACAAGTCGCGCGACGACTCGCGGGCGGCGGGGCGTTGCCGGCACCCTCCGGGGGCGATATGGTCAGCAAGCCACAAGAATCGCCGATAGCGGGGAGGCCGCCCATGTTCAAAGGCTCGATCGTCGCGCTGATCACGCCGTTCCGGAACGGAGCGGTCGATGAGAAGAGCTTCCAGGGCTTCGTCGACTGGCAGATCAAGGAGGGGACGCACGCCGTGGTGCCCTGCGGCACCACCGGCGAGTCGCCGACGCTCAGCCACGCCGAGCACAAGCGAGTAGTGGAGGTCTGCCTCGAGGTGGCGAAGGGCCGCGTCCCCGTCATTGCCGGCACCGGCTCGAACTCCACCGAGGAGGCGATCGACCTCACGAAGCATGCCAAGGAGGCCGGCGCCAACGCGGCGCTGATCGTCAATCCCTACTACAACAAGCCGACGCAGGAAGGCCTCTATCAGCACTTCAGGGCGATCCACGACACCGTCGATCTGCCGATCATCATCTACAACATCCCCGGCCGGACCGCCGTGGACATGAGCGTCGCCACCATGGCACGGCTTGCGAAGCTGCCGAACGTGGTGGGCGTCAAGGACGCGACCAACGATCTCGCCCGGCCCCTGCGCACGCGCGAGGCAATCGGCTCGAAGTTCTGCATGCTCTCCGGCGAGGATCACACCGCGCTCGCCTTTCTGATCCAGGGTGGCGACGGCTGCATCTCCGTCACCGCGAACGTGGCGCCGCGCGCTTGCGCCGAGATGCATGGCGCCTTCCAGAAGGGCGATGTCGGCCGTGCCATGCAGCTCAACCAGCGGCTCCTGCCGCTCCACGATGCGCTCTTCGCGGAGACCAGTCCGGCGCCGGTCAAGTTCGCGGCCTCGCTGCTCGGCAAATCGACCGCCGAGGTCCGCTTGCCGCTGGTCATGCCGATGCCAGAGACCCAGGACAAAGTGCGCAGCGCCATGCGCCACGCAGGCGTGCTGAACTGAGGGCATGGCGCGCGACACCGACCGTTATATCGCGCAGAACCGCAAGGCCCGGCACGACTACCTCATCGAGGACACGCTCGAGGCTGGGCTGATCCTCGCAGGCAGCGAGGTGAAGTCGCTTCGAAAGGGTGGCGCGAGCATCAATGAGGCTTACGCCGCCGAGCGCGGTGGCGAGCTTTTCCTGATGAACGCCAACATCCCCGTTTACGCGGCGGCGCGGATCAATCACGAGCCGCGCCGCGCGCGCAAACTTCTGCTGCACAAGAAAGAACTCAACCGCCTCACCGGCGCGGTCACACGCGATGGTATGACGCTCGTGCCGCTGGGCCTCTATTTCAACGATCGCGGCATCGCCAAGGTCGCGATCGGCCTTTCCAAAGGCAAACGCAAATCCGACAAGCGCGCCGCCGCGAAGGAACGCGACTGGAAGCGGGACAAGGCGCGGATCATGCGCGCGCGGGGCTAGTTGCGGCGCAGGTCCTCTGGCGGTATCTTACCAGCTATCGATAAATAGGCGGTGAGCGCCGTCCACGATCCTGGGAGGCATGGGCCATGACAGCGCGGCGGGGTTGTGCCTGGTCACCATTGGCAATGCTGCTCGCGGCGACTGTGATCGTGATCCCACTGCACGCACCGTCAGCCAGAGCTGACTCAGCCACCGATTTGTACAAATCGACGGTGATCGTTACTGGCTTCGACATGCGCAATAGGCCCTCGGGATTCGCGCGGGCCCTGCACGAAGTGCTGGTGAAGCTCTCGGGCGAGCCGAGGCTCGACAAGGATCCGCGGGTCGCCGAGCTCGCGGCCCACGCCGACAAGCTCGTCGCAAGCTTCGACTACGTCGACCAGATGGCGGGCATCCCGATTCACGACGAGCAAGGAACCTACGACAGGCCCTACTACCTGACCGTCATCTTCGATCGCGCCGAGATCGACCAGATGTTGGCGGATCTCGGCGAAAAGCCTTGGCTCGGCGTGCGTCCAGTCATCACACCGGTGATCTGGGTGGACCGCTTCGCGAAGCACTATCTGCTGAGCTCGGAGAACCCGGCCGGCGCGGATCAGGCCGGAGCCTTCAACGATGTCGCCGCCGACTACGATATCCATGTGCACATACCGACAGAGGCGGAACTCAGCGCCTGGGGCGTGACCCCCGGCCAGTTCCCGGCACCGACGCAAGCGTCGACTCCGGAACAGGCGATCGTCGCCGGCACGCTCGCGTTCGACGAGGATCTGCCGGGCTGGGTCGGCAAGTGGCGGTTCAAGTGGCGTGACGCCGAGTACAATTGGGAGATCAGCGGCGTCAATTTTGATTCGGCGTTCCGCAATGCGATCCGGGGCGTGTTGCGCGTCGTTTCAGGGCACGACGGGCCTACGTGAGGGCCTCTTAAGGTTCGTGCCGACGGACCATCGCGCGAGCCACCTTGATCCCTTCCATCAGCCGAGCGGCGTACTCGTCGAGATCGAGTTTCGGCTTGAGGAGCGCGCGGGCTTTCAGTTCCTCCTCAGTGATGCCAAGCTCGGCGGCGGTCTTCTTGAGGAAGCGCTCGACCTGAACGCTGCTGGTGGGCCACTCCTGCTGCAGGCGCAGCAGCGAGGACCACGACGTCACCGGCGGCAGCGTCTCGAGCACGCTCACCAGCGAAACCATGACCTTGTCCAGGTTCCGCTTCGCCTTCCATTCGGCATCGAGCAGGACGAGGGTCGCCTCCGCAAGATCGGGATCGCGTGTCAGTGCGGCGTACCATAAGAGTCCACGCAGGACGTGGCTTCCGGCGACGCTCAGGCGCTGCGGCTCCTCGCTTTTGAATGGCTCGAGCCAGGCGCGGAAGCAATTGGCGAAATCCTCGTGCCCGACTGCCGCGAGACACTTTTCTCCTTCTTTGACCCAGCCTTTCGCAGGCTTGGCGGGCGCGTTGCCCTTGATGTGCCGGAAGAGCGCCTTCCAATGCGCTTTGCGCTCGCCGGTCATGGCGCGGAGGTCGCGCCGTACGGCGTTGCTCCAGCATTGCTTGGGGTCGAGAAGATCTCCCTCGTCGTGCCAGAGCAGCATGTGAACGTGCGCCACGGCGACCTGAAAGCCGGCTTGGCTCTGATACTTCATGCCGCCGGGGACGCCCTGGAGTTCCGCCTGGAAACGCCTCAGCGCCGCCGCCAGCTCGGGCGTGAGATCATGCGTCTCCAGAAACGCGACCAGCAGCTCCTCTGGTCCGAATCCCCAGAGCGCCTGATGCCGCCGGTGCCCGTCGAGCATTAGTGTGAGGTCGGCGGCTTCGAATGGCAGGCTGGGCGCATAGAGGTTGCGCGCGAGCTGCGCCAGGAAGTCTTGCCATTGCCGTGGATGCGAGAGCTCCCGCTCGTGCTCGGCGATCCACCCGATGCGCGCGTGGGTCGCGCGGATCAGCGCGACGAGTTCGGGCTTCGAGAGCTGCTTGCGCACGCGCGGCAACGCGCGCTCGAGCGCGGCGCCACCCTCTGCGTGCCGCTCGTGCAAGTGCTCCGTGAGCAGTACGTGCGCGGCATAATCCGGCGTCTCAGCCGTCGCCAGAAAGCCGTCCGGTCCTACCATCACCTGCATGGCTGCCGCTCCAGGTCATGACGCGTGGCCCGGGCAGCCTCGCCGGAGCAGCGTTACACAAACGTTAAGCAGGCTCCGGCGGCAGGCGGCATCGGATCTCCGCGAAGACCGCCTCGAACATCTCCGTGGTGAGCACGCCCGTATTCGTGTTGTAGCGGGAGCAGTGATAGCTGTCGCCGAGCAATGTGCCGGTGTTGAGCGCGTGGATCGCGCCGTGCTTGAACGGAAATGCAGACTTGCGCTCGCCAAGGGCCTTCAGCACCGCGCCATGGGCGATGGCGCCGAGTGCCAGGACGACCTTGAGCTGGGACATGGCGGCGATCTCCTCGGTGAGGAAGCCGTTGCACGCGGCGATCTCGCCGGGCTCGGGCTTGTTCTCCGGCGGCACGCAGCGAACCGCATTGCAGATGCGGCAATCAATGAGCTGGAACCCGTCGTCGGCGCGCGCGCCATATTGTCCGACGGCGAACTCGAATTTCTTCAGCGTCGCGTAGAGGAGATCGCCGGCGTAGTCGCCTGTGAAGGGTCGGCCGGTGCGATTGGCGCCTTTGAGGCCGGGCGCGAGCCCCACGATCAGGAGCCGCGCCGATAGGTCGCCGAAGGACCGCACCGGCGCGTTGTGCCAATTTGGCTCGGCGTGGCGATAGTGCTGACGGAACTCGACGAGGCGCGGGCAGCGCGGACAGTCGGCGCCGGGGCCCTCGCTCACGAAGGGGAGCTCAGGCGAGATTATCGGCCGCGACATGCACGGGCACCGCACGGGTCTCGTCGCGCATGCGCATGATCTGCGGTGCCAGATCCTGCAGCTCGATGAAGGTGTCTGCCTGGCGCCGCAAGTCGTCTGCTACCATTGGCGGCTGCGAGCGGAGCGTCGAGACCACGCTCACCCGCACGCCGCGGCGCTGCACGGCCTCGACCAGTCTGCGGAAATCGCCGTCGCCTGAGAACAGCACCGCGTGATCGAGGTATTGCGCCATATCGAGCATGTCGATCGCGAGCTCGATATCCATGTTGCCCTTGATCTTGCGCCGGCCCATGGCGTCCGTGTACTCCTTGGTCGGCTTGGTCACCATGGTGTATCCGTTGTAGTCGAGCCAATCGACGAGCGGCCTCAGCGGCGAATACTCCTGGTCCTCGATCAGCGCCGTATAATAGAAAGCGCGGATCAAGCGACCCTTCGACGCGAAGAGATCGAGCAGCCGCTTGTAATCGATGTCGAAGCCGAGCCCGCGCGCGGCGGCGTAGAGATTGGCGCCGTCGATGAAGATCGCGACTTTTTCTTGCGGATAGAACATGGTCAATGCGCTCCGGATCAAATGCGTTTGGCTGACATACCTCAACGAGCATTCATTAGTCGTGGAAACGTCGGGAGCGTCAAGCCGTCGCGCCGCCTTCGGACGCGTGCCATGATCCTGATCGGCATCGGCGCCAATCTCGCGAGCCCGGAGTTTGGCGCGCCACCGAAGAGCCTCGAGGCGGCGCTTGCGCTGATCGCCGAGCGTGGCGTGCGCATTGTCGCGCGCTCGCGCTGGTACCGCTCGTCACCAGTGCCGCCCTCGGATCAACCTTGGTTCGTGAACGGCGTGGTCGCCGTCGAGACCGCGCTCGAGCCGGCGGCGTTGCTCGAGGTCCTGCATGAGGTCGAGGCGCGGTTCGGCCGCGTCAGGCGCGAGCGGAACGAGGCGCGCGTGCTCGATCTCGATCTGCTCGCCTACGATCGGCGGGTGAGCGCTGCCGGCGAGAGACCGGTCCTGCCGCATCCGCGGCTCCAAGAGCGAGCCTTCGTGCTGCACCCGCTCTCCGAGATCGCGCCCAATTGGCGACATCCGCTTCTCGGGCGCACGGTTGCGTCCCTCATCGCGGACCTCCCGAGCGATGCGGTCGCGGAGCCAATTCAATGAGGCGAGCGCAAACATGTCGCGGGGCGGTTGAATTTGTGCTGTCATCCCGGCGACCAGAATAAGGAGGAACAGAATGGCTCGAGGAAGGCGGAGCAAGGGGGGCAGGGCGAGAAAACCGGACAAGAGCCGCAAGCCCGCAAAGCGGGCGAAGGCGGCGTCACGCAAGCCGGCGAAGCGGGTTGCCGCCAAGTCGAAGACCAAGAAGGCTCGCGCGAAGGCGCCGGCGAGACGGGCAGCCGCGAAAAAACCGGGGGCCCGGAAGCCAGCGCCGCCGAAGAAGATCGAGGTCGAGGTGGTCGAGATCGAGACGGTCGAGCAGGTGGCGCCGGGCATCGCCGTGGTCACCGACTATGAGGTGATCGGCGTGCATCCGGCCGAGAAGAAGGACGACGAGCCGGGATCGCAGTCCTCGTAGAGCCGAGGCGCGCTACCGGTTCTGGTTTCGATAGCCCTGGCTGACGATCGCCGATACTTTTCCCTTGAGCCAATCGAGGTCGCGGCCCCGATCGCCGAAGCGAGCGGGATCGTAAGGAGCGGCGTCGAAGCGCGGTTGCGCCTCCGCGACCATGTCGGCGATCAGCGCGCCCGTCATCGCGGACCACGTGACGCCCGCGGAGTTCATGGCCGTGGCGACGAGGAGACCGTCGACGCCTTCGAGTCGGCCGATCAGCGGCAGCCCGTCCGGCGTGAAGCTCTCGGGACCATTGACGAAATGGCGGATCGGCGCCGTCGCGAGCTGAGGGAAGAGGCGGATCGCACGCTCGAAGTAGGGCGCGATCTTGTCCCAATCCGGCGGCAACAGCGTAAACGCGAACGGCTTCGGGAGGCTCGCGGGATCGAGCGTCTTGGCATTCTCGTCGAAGCAGCCGACCATGAAGCGGCCGACCTCCTCTCGTCCATAGAGCAGATCGTCGAGCGCCACGAAGGACGGCGTTTCCCGAGCAAGACGCGGCGACACATCCGCAATGAGGTAGAAATGCTCGCAGGCCCATTGGGTGAGCGCGATCCCCAAGGGCTCGAGCAGCGGACGCGACCATAACCCCGCGGCCATGACCACAATATCGCCCGCGATCGGTCCGATCGAGGTCTCGACGCCGGTGACGCGACCGCCGCTCACTGAGATGCCCGTGACCTCGATGCTCTCGCGCACGGTCACGCCCGCAAGCCGCGCGGCGCCGGCGTAGGCCGCCGTCAGATCCGCGGGATTGAGCCGCCCGGAGAGGGAATTGAGCCACACCGCGTCGACCGCCGACGGATCGAGCAGGGGATTGAGCCGCGCGGCTTCCGCCGGCGCGATCCACCGGGCCTCGATGCCCCGCTCCCGTGCGGCCCGATCGAGCGCCTCGAAATTCTGCCGCGTGTCGTCGCTCTTCGCGATGAACATGCGGCCGGTCTTGAGCCAGCCGGTCTCCTGACCCGCCTCGGCCTTGAGCCGCGCCACCGTGTCGAGCGCATAGAGAACGGGCGCATCGTGGTTCGACGATGGCTTCCAGGTGATATTGCCCGCGGAATGCCAGGTGGTGCCGGATCCCAACCGGTCGCGCTCCAGCAACAGCACCTCACCGACGCCGCGCGTCGCGAGGTGCCAGGCAATGCTGGCACCGACAACGCCACCTCCGACGACGATGCATCTCATGGGATCAAGCGCGGATCACGCGACCTTCTTGCGATTGAGTTCGAGGCGCGCGTCGACGAGGGCAACGGTCTCGTCGACTGTGGCGAGCCGCATCCCCTTTTGCACGGCGATCGCCTGCACCAGCCGGTCGACGCGCTCGATGTTCGGGGCGCCGGCGAAGAGCGCCCGCGCTGCCGAGGAGGGGCGGACCAGGCCTTGCGCCGCGGCCGCGTATTTCTCGAACGGTACGAGATCGGCGGGATCGGCGCCCAGCGCCACGCAGAGATCGCGCACCCAATTATAGACCGCGCGAGAGGCCTCAATGTCGGTATGCACGGCCTCCTTGATGGAGCGCGCGGCGTCCTTCTGAACACAGCGATAGTTGCCGGTGAGCAGCATCGCCCACTTCGCGAGCGGCACGAAAATGGAATCATGCACCTTGAGCTTGACCGGTAGCTCGACCTTCTCGCCGCCCATGTCATAACGGATCGCCTCGATGTCGGCCTGCATCTGCCGGAGGATCGCGGTGTCCGTGTCGGACTGGAACCGCGCCGCCTTGAAGTTTGTGGGCAGCGTGACTTGCAGCACGTTGACCGGCTCCTCCGGCGGCCGGAACGCCTGCGGATCGGGACTGCAGAGCGTCATGGTCGCGGCGTCGAAGCTCTGCCAGACCGCGGCGTCCGTGTAGCAGGACTTGAGCGTATCGGTGGCGAGGCCGGGGATGCGCTTCAAGTAGGGGAGCGGCGGCATGTTCATGATGGACATGCAGGGCACGCGGGATTTCGCGACGGCATCGAGCAGCTCGCGTACACCGGGCGAGCGGTATTGCGGCTCCTGCATCGCGAGCGCCACGAGGTCGAAGTCGCGCGGGTTCACCGCACCGGGCGCCGCGGCCACGACCTTGCCGGGAAGCGTTCGAGAGTCGATCTCGATCAGATCCTTCCGCCCCTTGACCGGCAGCCGCACGCGGATGCCGCCCTTGTTGATCGCCTCCACCTCGGCCGGCAGGCAGACAAGGGTCGCGTTGTGCCCGGCGAGGAGCAGCTTCGCCGCCAGCAGGGAGCCGTAGGATGCGCCCATGAGCAAGGTGTTGTGGGTAGTCTTCGCCATCGATGCTCCTCCCGTTGCCACGTGCCCCGAGGGCTCGCGGCGTTGCTTGATCAAATGCTAAATGCGGGGTGATGGAGACGCAATCGCGAACGCGTGGTGGGACAGCAGTTCTCGAAACCGAAGCGGCGAATACCGGCGCCCTTATCGCGCCGAGGCGAGAGTCCGGCGCCGCGCCGCCACAGTCGAGCGGTGCCGACGCCTCAACGACGACGGTGTGAGCCCGATTAGGAGCGCCACGCAGAGCGCGCCCACGGTCAAATCGTCGAGATGCCCGAGCACCGGCACACCGTTCGAAATGGGGTCGATCGGGGCGATCGTGTAGGCGAGGGCACACAATGGCGAAATAATCCGGGCATACCAGGGAACGCGAGGGTCGAAGACGGATTTCCAGGTCGTTTCCAGCTCTATCTTGAGCTTTTCAACCCAGTTACGATCGGCCTCCGCCGCTTCGTGTACCCTCATGCGCTCCCAACTGCGGAGCGCCTGTTTGCTCGGGGGAAACACGCGCCCGGCCAGGGCATCGACGGCGGCGTAAGTGTGCCGTGCGGAGTCGTCGAATAGCAGCGATTCCGCGCTCACGGGTTCACTCGTGCTCGCTCGACGGTCCCGGCTCGCCAGGAGCCGCTCGGCGGAGAGGCCGGTTACCTGCTCGATCGCCGTCGCCCAGGCGGTGCTGTCGGGATCCGTGAGATCCGAGTACCTGACGACGCATCCGCCGAACATCTTCAGCAACAGGAGTGCGTTGCGGTTTACCCGGTTGTAGTAGTTCACCAGCGTTTCCACGTTGGAACGCCCGCTCTTCACGGCGCTGCTGACAGCGAAGTCCTCGAAGCTCCGATAGCTGACGATGATAGTTGGGAAATACCCCATCTTGAAGGCGGGTTGCACCGCGAAATCCGCGCCCTGTCCTTTAATGTAGCGGGCCGCGCCTAGCAGCTTTCGCAAGTGCGATTTACCGACTGAGCGATAGATGTCCCACAGGTGTCGGCGCGGTCCTATGCCCGGCCGGTCAGGCGCAATCTCGTAAGCGTAACCCATCCAAGCGGACACGTGGTGGAGCTCCGGATGCTCCAGAGCGCCGCCACCGGCGTGCCACTGCTCAGGCGTGGGAATGCCAAACTCGGCACCGGCATCGGCGAGGATCGTCGCAAGCAGCGACGAGCCACTGCGCCCCGACGTTACAATGAAGAAGCGGTCTCTGTCGCCCCGCGGCTCCATTTGTAACCCCCATTTCCCGGTCGAAAGCGTGGTCGCTGGTCAAGCCACGCAAAGCAGACCTCGTCGCAACGCCATCATCCCAATCATTTTGTCGATCATACGTCAGTTCCCAGCTCAATCAAATCAGGGCGCAGAGCCAGATAGATGCGGGGCCCCGATGAAAGGAGGAACGAGTGTGACATCGCCACGTTGACGGGTGATCCAATATAATGGATCATATTCCATTATGAAGGACGGCGCCGAAGGCGGCCTTGACCAGCGGATCGCCGTGCGGGTTCGCGACCTCAGGGCCTCGCGCGGCCTCACATTGGAGGCCTTGGCCGAGCGCAGCAGCGTCAGCCGATCCATGATCTCGCTGATCGAGCGCGGCGAGAGCAGCCCGACCGCCGTGCTGCTAGAGCGGCTCGCGACCGGCCTCAACGTGCCGCTAGCCTCCCTCTTCGACGCGCCGAGCGCGAGCCGCGAGCCAGTCGCGCGCCGTGCCGATCAGCCGCACTGGCGGGACCCCGCGTCCGGCTATGTCCGGCGCAATGTCTCGCCCGCCGGCTTTCCGACGCCGATCCAGATCGTCGAGGTGGAGTTTCCGCGGGGCGCGCGGGTGGCGTTCGATACCGGCGCCCGTGACGCCCACGTCCATCAGCAAGTCTGGGTGCTCGAAGGCACGATCGACGTGAGCGTCGGCGACACCCGCCATGCCCTCGAAAAGGGCGATTGCCTCGCCTTCGCGCTGGATCGGCCCGTCACCTTCCACAATCGCGGCGGCAAGGCGGCGCGCTACGCGGTGGTGATCGTGAGCGAGCCGGGGATCGGCCGATGAGCGACGACTCACTCCGGGTGCGCCGGGTGTCCAGGCTGAGCGATGGGGAGGCGCGAGGCCTCGCGAGCGTGCTGATCGACTGCGTCGAGGGCGGTGCGTCCGTGGGCTTCATGCTCCCACTCTCCGAGGAGAGGGCAGTGGCGTTCTGGCGGCGCATCGGGTTGGATGTCGAGCGCGGTGGGCGCGCCCTGCTGGTGGCCGAGGACGAGAGCGGCATCGTTGGCACCGTTCAGGTCGTGCTGGAGCAACCGGAGAACCAGCCGCACCGCGGCGACATCTCAAAGATGCTGGTGCACCGCCGTGCGCGGCGCCGCGGCATCGGGGGCGCGCTCATGCGCGCCGCGGAGGAGGCCGCGCGGCGGGCCGGGAAATCGCTCCTCGTCCTCGACACCGCCAGCGGGGACGCCGAGCGGCTCTACACGCGGCTCGGCTGGACGCTCATCGGTGTCATACCGGATTACGCGCTGTGGCCCGGCGGCGGGTTCTGCCCCACGAGCGTGTTCTATCGAAGGCTCGCCTAAGGCCAATGGAGAGCGTGCATGTCGGGGCGGCGTTGCTGAGCGCCGTGCTGCATGCGGGCTGGAATGCCGCTGTGAAGGCGAGCACCCGCCCGACGGAGGCGATGGCGGCACAGATGTTGGTCGGCGCCGTGATCGTGCTGCCGGCGCTGTTCTGGACCGGCTTGCCGGCGCAGGCGGCGTGGATCTGGATCGCGGCCTCGACCCTGATGAACGTGGTGACGGTCTCGGCGCTATTGCGCGCCTACGCGCTCGGCGGCTTCGGCATCGTCTATCCGGTGGTGCGCGCGGTCTCGGTCCTGCTGGTCGTCCCGCTCGCGGCGCTCCTGGTGGGGGACCGGCTCGGGCTCGGCGCCATCGCCGGGGTGGGCATGATCGCGCTCTCGCTGGGTATGCTCGCTTATGGCGCGGGACGCGGGCGCGATTTCAGCGTGCGGGCGCTCGCGTGGACGCTGGTCACCGGCCTGTCGACAGCCGCCTATATCGCCTGCGATGCGCGCGGCGTGC
>DATEGF010000116.1:0-5954 GCA_035280245.1 Allostellaceae bacterium | reverse complement strand
AGCTCTATGGCCTCAACCGGCGCATGCTGGGTATCGAGGGCAAGCTGCTGAGGCTTGCGGAGGGCACCGGCGTCAAGCGCCAGGAGTTCCTGGAGCACCATTTCGGCCACGAGCTGGCACCGCGCTGGATTCAGCGCGTTCAGCGCCTCTCGGGCAAGGGCTGGGCGAACTACATCAAGCGGTATGGCCAGGAGGTGAAGGATCTGCGCGGCGAGATCGCGCTGATCGCCGCCGAGGCGGGCCTGCCGCCCTCGGAGTTCCGCCGCATCGTCTCGACCGTGCAGCGCGGCGAGCGCGAGGCGAGCCGCGCGAAGAAGGAGATGGTCGAGGCGAACCTGCGCCTCGTCATCTCGATCGCCAAGAAGTACACGAACCGCGGCCTGCAGTTCCTGGACCTGATCCAGGAGGGCAACATCGGCCTGATGAAGGCGGTCGACAAGTTCGAGTACCGCCGCGGCTACAAGTTCTCCACCTACGCCACGTGGTGGATCCGGCAAGCGATCACCCGCTCGATCGCCGATCAGGCGCGCACGATCCGCATCCCCGTGCACATGATCGAGACCATCAACAAGCTCGTACGCACGAGCCGGCAGATGCTGCACGAGATCGGCCGCGAGCCCACGCCCGAGGAGCTCGCCGAAAAGCTCGGCATGCCCTTGGAGAAGGTGCGCAAGGTGCTCAAGATCGCGAAGGAGCCGATCAGCCTGGAGACGCCGATCGGCGACGAGGAGGACAGCCACCTCGGCGACTTCATCGAGGACAAGAACGCGGTACTCCCGGTCGAGGCCGCGATCCAGGCGAATCTGCGTGAGACCACGACGCGGGTCCTCGCTTCGCTCACACCCCGCGAGGAGCGCGTGCTCCGCATGCGCTTCGGCATCGGGATGAACACCGACCACACGCTGGAGGAAGTCGGCCAGCAGTTCTCGGTCACCCGCGAGCGCATACGCCAGATCGAGGCGAAGGCGCTGCGCAAGCTCAAGCACCCCAGCCGCTCGCGCAAGCTCCGCAGCTTCCTCGATACCTGACAGAACCCAGAGAGTCAGAAGCCAGAAATCAGAAGTCAGAAAGGCCCGCGCGGTTTATTCTGATTTCTGGCTTCTGGATTCTGTCTCCTGGCACGGGCCCGTAGTTCAGTTGGTTAGAACGCGCCGCTCATAACGGTGTTGTCGCAGGTTCGAGTCCTGCCGGGCCCACCACCCCAGTCCCCTTCCTTCGCAAGGCTTGTGCGACGCGCGATCGCGCCAGCGCGGCTTGCATTTAGATAGCTAGCTACCTAATATTCTCCCCATGCGCGAGGCGGAGTTCGGTTTCCGGGTCGCCCGGGTCGCCCGGCGGGTTCGTCAGGCGGTCGACGGCGAATTGCGCGCCTATGGCCTGAGCGAGGCGACCTGGCGGCCGCTCGCCTATCTCGGCCGCCTGGGCGAGGGCATCCGGCAGAAGGAATTGGCCCAGGCTCTCGGCATCGAGGGGCCGTCGCTCGTGCGCTTGCTCGACAGCCTGGAGCGTCGGGGCCTGGTCGAGCGTCGGGACGACGAGAACGACCTTCGCGCTCACGGCGTCTACCTGACGAGGTCCGGCCGACAACTACAGGCCCGCGTGCTCCGGGTCAGCGAGAGCATCCAGCGTCGACTGTTGTCGGTCGTTCGGAAGGCCGACCTCGAGGCCTGCGACCGGGTGTTTCGCGCGGTCGAGGCCGCGCTCGACCACCCCGCCCGCAAGGCTCAGAGCCGCTGACCAGAGGAGCGGGCGCGCCCTGTGTCTTTGACCCCTCAGGCTGCTGCCATTTCGAATCACCTGACGAAGGCCGCGACACCGGCCACGCCCAACAATGCCTTGTTGGGAGCCATCACCGCGAGCGGCACGCTCGCCTTGCACATGTTGGTACCGGCATTGCCGGCCGTGGCGCGTGAGTTTGCGGCATCGCCCGGTACGGTCCAGCTCACGCTGACGGTCTATCTGGTCGGCATCGCGGCCGGGCAGCTGATTTATGGGCCGTTGTCGGATCGATTCGGGCGCCGGCCGGTGCTCATTGTCTGCCTGTCGATCTTCCTCGCCGCGAGCACGGTCGCGGGATTGGCACCTCATCTTGGCGTGCTGATCGCGGCGCGCTTCGTGCAAGCTGTCGGCGCCTGCGGCGGTCTCGTCTTGGGCCGCGCCATGGTGCGGGACGGCGCCGCACCGGATCAGGCGGCGCGGCGGCTGGCACTTCTCGTCATGGTGATGACCGCGGCCCCGGCCCTTGCTCCCCTGATCGGCGGCGAGATCAACGCTTGGTTCGGTTGGCGCGGGATTTTCGCGGTGCTCGGCATCTTCGTGACCGCGCTGCTGGTGCTGACCGTCTTCAAGCTTCCGGAAACCAGCCGTATTCGCGCGGCGCTGCCCAATGTGGGAGCGATGGTGGCGGTCTACACGCGGCTCCTGACGAACCGCGAGTTTCGCGCCTATGCCGCGGCGGGCGCCTGCATGTCGACGAGCATCTACGCCTTCTTGTCAGCCTCGCCGTTCCTCTTCGTGGAAGTTCTGCATCGGCCGGCAACCGAGGTCGGGCTCTATTACATGGCCGTGGTGGTCGGGGTGACCTTGGGCAGTTGGCTCGCCAGCCGGCTCGCGTCACGGCTCCGTGCGATATTCCTTCTGCGCATAGGAGCCTTCTGCGGCGTACTGGGTGCGGGGTCGCTGCTCCTGGTCGACGTGTCAGGCGCCCTCAGCCTCGCGACCGTGCTCGCGCCGATGAGCGTGTTCGCGCTCGGCTGCGGTCTCAGCAGCCCGACCGCGACGGCCCAGGCGATCGGCGTCGATCTCACCGCGATTGGCGCGGCTTCCGGCCTCTACGGCTTCACGCAGATGAGCTTCGGCGCCCTCTGTACGCTCCTCGCGGGATTGTGGCATGGCCAATCCGCGGCACCGGTCGCCATCATCATGTTAGCTGCCGCGTTGGGTGCGCACCTCGCGCTGTTCTTCGCGCGCAAGCCAAAGCCCCAGGCTTCCTAGGCTCCCGGTGCTGCGCGGTGGGTGCTATAACGGCGCTCTTCCCAAGAGCATCAATCCGATTCCAAAGACGTGATCGAATTCCAGTACAGCGCGCCTGAGCACCTCGAGGAGGCAATCGACCTGCTGGGTCGTCCGGGAGCCCGCGCGCTCGCGGGAGGTACCGATCTTGTGGTGCAGATGCGGGAGAAGCGTCGCGAGGTCCGGTACGTCGTCGACCTCAAGCGGATTCCGGCCTTGACCAGCCTCGAGCCAGAGGCGGACGGCGGTCTTCACATCGGCGCCGCGATGAATGTCACCGCCATGTGCCGCCGCCCCGAGTTGGCCGCATTTCCCGCGATTGTGCAGTCGAGCCAGATGATCGGCAGCTATCAGATCCAGAATCGCGCCAGCGTCGGCGGCAACGTCTGCAATGCATCGCCGTCGGCCGATGCGATTCCGGCCTTGATCTGTCATGGCGCGCAGGCGGAGATGGCGGGGCCGAAAGGGCGCCGGCAAATGCCGATCGAGTCGCTGTTCGTCGGTCCCGGCCGGACGCGGCTCGACCCACAGGAACTCCTGGTCGCCATCAAGCTGCCTCCGCCGCCGCCACGGAGCGCCGGCAGTTATCTGCGCTTCACGCCGCGGCGGGAGATGGACATTGCCGTGGCTGGCGTGGGCGCCTGGGTTCGGCTCGATGGCGAGGGCAAGGTGATCGAGGCGCGGATCGCGATGGCCGCCGTCGCGCCGACGCCGGTGCGGGCGCCACAGGCGGAGAGTCGCTTGCGCGGGGAGCGGCTGAGTTCGGCCCTGATCGAGGAGGCCGCGAGCGGCGCGGCCCGCGACGCAACACCGATCTCCGACACCCGCGGCTCCGCGGAGTATCGGCGCGAGCTCATTCGAACCTTGACGCGACGCACGCTGCAGGACTGCGCGCGCCAGCTTGGCTTGTCCGTGGAGAGGCCATGAAAAGGCTGCACCAATTGTCCGTGAACGGCGAGACCGTGGAGATCGTCTCCGACACGCGCGACATGCTGCTCGACGTGCTTCGCGATCGGATCGGGCTCACGGGCACCAAGGAGGGCTGCGGCAACGGCAACTGCGGCGCCTGCACGGTGCTGCTGGACGGTGAGCCCGTGAACGCTTGCCTCGTCCTCGCGGCCGAAGTGACGGATCAGGCGGTGGTGACCATCGAAGGTCTGGCAGACCCCGGCGCGCTCCATGCCGTCCAACACGCCATCGTCGAGTGGGGCGGGACGCAATGCGGCTTCTGCACGCCGGGTATCGTGATGTCGGCGGCGGCGCTGGTGAAGCGCGAGCCGCGTGCCTCCGAGGCTGACATCCGTCGAGCGCTTGCCGGCAATCTCTGCCGGTGCACGGGTTACGACAAGATCGTCAAGGCTGTGGCCGCTGCGCTTGCGGCCGCCGCGGATTGAGAGAACCATGGATACCGCGACGGGAGAGCTCAAGGTCGTCGGTAAGCGCGTGCCGCGCGTCGACGCAAAGGAGCGCGTCACTGGCCGCGCCGTCTATCCCGCGGATTTCTCATTGCCGGGCATGCTGCACGGACGGATCAAGCGCAGCCCCCATCCGCACGCGCGGCTCCGCAAGGTCGACGTGTCGAAGGCCCTGGCGCTCAAGGGCGTGCGCGCGGCCGTCACCGCCGAGGATTTTATCGATTTGCCGGTCGGCGCGAGGGCGCAGGTCGGCGAGGGCGGCGCCGACATGTGGTACATCGCGCGCATGAATATGGCGCGCGACAAGGTGCTGTGGATCGGCCATCCGGTCGCGGCCATCGCCGCCGACGATCCGCACATCGCCGATGCGGCGCTCGCCTTGATCGATGTCGAGTACGAGGTGCTCCCGGCGGTGATGACCATGGACGAGGCCATGCGTCCCGACGCACCCGTCCTGCACGAGCATTGCTTCACCAAAGGGGTCGAGCCCAAACCGCAGCGACCCTCGAATATCGGCACGCGCACCCTGCACGCGCGCGGCGACATCGCCGAGGGCTTCGCTGCCGCGGATCTTGTGGTCGAGCGCCGCGTGACCATCGACACCGTGCACCAGGGCTACATCGAACCCAACGCGGCGGTCGCCCAAGTCGACCCCAACGGGGTCGCAACCGTGTGGGCTGCGACCCAAGGCGCCTTCACGCTCGAGCTGCAGCTCGCGGTCATGCTGGGCAGGCCGCAGTCCCTACTCAGGGTGATCCCGCTGGAGGTCGGCGGCGGGTTCGGTGGCAAGATCTATGTCCATATCGAGGCGGCGGCGATCAAGCTCGCGGAGAAATCCGGGCGGCCCGTGAAGATCGTGCTGAGCCGCGAGGAGGTGATGCTCGGTACCGGGCCGTCGCCGGCCGCGGCCATCGAAGTCAAGGTCGGCGCCGCGCTCGATGGCCGACTCACGGCGATCCAGGGTCGATTTCTCTTCGAGTCCGGCGCGTTCCCGGGCGTCCCGACGACACTGCAGATGCAGGCTTGCGCCAATCTGTATCAGTGCCCGCACCTTAAGCTCGAGGGCTTTGACGTCTGCACGAACAAGCCGCGGCCGGAGTCCTATCGCGGACCCGGCGGCACACAGGCCGCCTTTGCCATCGAGCAGGCGATGGACGAGATCGCTCAGCGTCTGGACATGGACCCGATCGAGTTCCGCCGGCGGAACGCATCCGTGACGGGAAGCTCCATGGTGGTGGGGACGCCGTTCCCGAGCATCAGTTTCACCACGATCCTCGATCGCGTCGCGGAGCATCCCTGCTGGCGCGATCCGCTGCCACCCGGGCGTTTCCCGCGCGGGCGCGGCGTCGCCATCGGATACTGGCGCGGCACGTCGATGACCTCTGCGGGTCACGTCGCGCTGGCGGCGGACGGGCGCTTGATGGTGACGATCGGCGCCGTCGATATTGCGGGCACGCGCACCTCGATGGCGCAGGTCGTTGCCGAGGAGTTCGGGGTCGACGTCTCCGAAGTCTACGTTCAGATGGG
>DATEGF010000115.1:0-2834 GCA_035280245.1 Allostellaceae bacterium | reverse complement strand
CGCGGCGCGGTGCTCGCGAGCGCCGAGCACGAGGTCCACGTGCCTGCCTTCGCCGTCCCGCGCGTGGTGGACACGACCGGTGCCGGGGACGCCTTCAATGGCGCACTCGCGGTGGCGCTCGCCGAGCGCTTGGCGCTCCCGGAGTCCGCGCGATTCGCCTCTGCGGCGGCGGCCCTTTCCGTGAGCGCGGCGGGGGCTGCCAACTCGATGCCACGCCGCGCAGAAGTGCAGGCCCTACTCGGTCGTTAGGACGGCCTAACGGGTTGATCCGTCTGCATTTGGTGCATGGGCCCGAGGCCCATCCCCCCACGTGCCATCCCCGCCCAGGAGGGTTAATACGCCGTTAGGGGCTTTGACCGCATTCTCGCGGAATGGACCTCAACTTTGGGCCCGTCCTGCTCGGCCTCGCGCAGAACATCGCCATGGCGGTGTTCGCGTTGGTGGCCCTCCCGTCGCTCTACAAGCCGAGCTTCCCGCTGGGGAAGCACGGCGCCGCCGCGGCTCTCGGCCTCCTGTTCAGCGTGGTGGTCATCCTGGGGATGGTGGATCCCATCCATCTCGCGCCCGGCGTGATCATCGATGGTCGGTCGCCGCTGATGGCGCTCGCTGGATTCATCGGTGGCCCCATAACGGCCGCCGTAGCCGCCGTTGTGGCCGCTGCCTATCGCCTCTGGTTGGGCGGTGCCGGCGCATGGGTCGGCGTCATGAATGTCACGCTCGCCGGCGTGCTCGGCGTCGGGGTGCGCTGGCTGGCGCTGCGACGGGATGGCGAGTTACGCACTGCACATCTCATTCCGCTGGCGATTCTGACCGCGCTCGTCCCGTTCGCGCCCCGTTTCTTCCTGCCCGAGCCGGTCCGGCATCTGCTCTTCGGACAGGTGGCGGCGCCGCTCGCTATCGGCTCTGTTGCGGGCATCATGATCTTCGGGTTCTTGATGCTGCGCGAGCTGCGGCGGATCGAGCTAGAGGCGGCGCTCGGCCGCAAGACTGACATCCTCGAGGCGACCCTCTCGACCATCCCCGACGGCATCCTGGTGCTCGACGACGACTTGAAGCTGGTCACCAGCAACAAGCAGCTGTTCGAGGTGTTCGACCTCGATCGCGAGGAGATTCTGTGCGCGCCCGATCCCGGCAAGGCGCTACGTGAGGCGCGCGTGCGCCGCGGCGACTTCGGCGAGGGCGAGCCGGAGCAGGTGCTGGCGGAGTGGGAGACGGCGCTCCGCAGCCCGAAGGCCCGACAATACGAGCAGCGCATCTCGACCGGCCGCTGGGTCGAGGTGCGCGGCCAAAATCTCTCGCTCGGCGGCCGCGTGACGGTGACGCGCGACATCACGCGGCGCAAGGAACACGAGGCGGCGCTCAACCTCGCCAAGGAAGCAGCCGACCGCGCGCGGGTGGCGGCTGAGAGCGCGAACCGGGCGAAATCCGAGTTCCTCGCCAACATGAGCCACGAGATCCGCACGCCCTTGAACGGCGTCATTGGCGCGGCGCACCTGCTGCTCGACAGTCGGCTCGACGCCGATCAGCGGCACTATCTCGACATCATCACGCTCTCGGGCCAGCACCTCCTCTCGGTGATCGAGGACGTGCTCGACATCTCGAAACTCGAAGCCGGTCGCATGGCGCTCGAGACCGTGGTGTTCCGCTTCTCCGATGTGGTCAATACCGCGGTCGAGCTGCTGCGCCCGAAGGCCACCGAGAAGGGTCTCACGCTCGAGAGCACGATCGATCCGGGCATCGCCCAGAACCTCATCGGCGATCCCACGCGCATCCGCCAGGTGCTGGTGAACCTGATCGGCAACGCGCTCAAGTTCACCGATAAGGGCAGCGTGGCAGTCTCCGCGCGCTATGTCGCCAATCCCGACGGAACGCCGGGCGTGCGCGTCGAGGTGAAGGACACCGGCATCGGCATCTCCGACGACGCGCAGAAATCGCTGTTCCAGACCTTCACCCAGGCGGATGGCACGATCACGCGCCGCTTCGGCGGTACCGGCTTGGGCCTCGCGATCTCCAAGCAGCTGGTCGAGCTCATGGGCGGCAAGATCGGCGTCGTGAGCCGTCCGGGCGAGGGCAGTACGTTCTGGTTCACCCTGCGGCCGCGGCGCACGGCGCTCGCGGCCGAGGATGCGGGCGCGGCGGCTCTGTCGAGCACCGATGTCAGCGGCTGCAGCGTGCTGGTGGTCGAGGACGTCGAGATCAATCGGCTGATCGCGCGGGAGTCGCTAAGCCGCCTGGGCTGCCACGTCGAGATCGCCGAGGACGGCGCGCGAGCGGTCGAGATGGCGCTCGCCGGCGATTACGACCTCATCCTGATGGACATCCAGATGCCGCGCATGGACGGCGTCGAGGCGACCCGCCGGATCCGGTCGAGCCAAGGGCCGCGCGCGCGCGTCCCCATCATCGCGGTAACCGCCCATGCCATGGCGAGCGAGCGCGAGGCCTATCTCGCCGCGGGCCTCGACGATTATTTGAGCAAACCTTTCAAGCCGGCGGCGCTGCGCGAGATCGTGGCACGCTGGACTGGCGATACCCGCGAGGCGCCGTCGCCCGCGGCGGCGCCCGGCAAAGCGACGCTCGAGCGGGTCGATGTCGGCCGGATCAACGATCTCGCCGAGGCGATCTCGCCAGAGGTCCTGCAAGGGCTATTTGCCACCTGGGTCGCGAATACGACCGAGTGCGTCGAGCGGATCAGCGGCCTGGCGGAGGCCCGAGACGGGAAAGCGCTCTTGGCCGAGGCCCACAAGCTTGCCGGCAGTGCCGGCAATTTTGGCGCGTTGCGGCTCGAGATGCTGGCGCGCGAGCTCGAGAAAGCCTGTCGCGCGGATGCCGGCGCC
>DATEGF010000114.1:0-20293 GCA_035280245.1 Allostellaceae bacterium | reverse complement strand
CCCCGCGAGCCCGACCGCGACGTAGACGACGCTCACCGTCGCGGCGGCGCCCATGACACGCAGGGTCGTGACCGGCAGCACGGTCAGAACGATGGTCTGAGTGAAGCCCGAGAGGAAGAAGAAGCCGGCGAAGACCGCCGTGGCGCGCCCCGTCCGCGCGGACGCCCCGGGTCTCGCCTGCAGCGACGCGGTCAGAGGTCGCTCGCGCCGGCTCGCGCGCGCCAATACTCCCAGGCACGATCGCTCGCGATCGGCGTCTGCTGGCGCTTGGTCATGGCGTCGATCTCGGCCTCAGTCAGGAATTTGGGCTCGCCCAGCCGCATGGCCTCGATCTGGAGCCGCGCGTTCACCTGGGTATAGACCGCGGTCATCACCGCGAGCTTGATCGACTGGCTCGCGATCACGCAGCCGTGGCCGCGCATCAGCGCCACCGACCTCTGCCCCACCGCTTGCGCGAGGTCGCGGCCCTGGGCTTCCGTCACGACGAGCATGTCGCCGTCGCCGAATTTGTCGCGGATGTCCCAGACCGGGATCGTGGCACCCATCGGCGCCGCGACGTGGATCATGGGGCGAAGCTGCGCGCGGGTGACGCTGAAGGGGATCACGTCGTAGGAATGATTGTGCACCACCGAGTTCACGTCGGGCCTCGCCGCGTAGAGGCCGGAGTGGATCGGACGCTCGGCATAGGGCTGGCGGCCCTTCGGATCGACCGGCGTGCCGTCGAGCTCGAACACCATGAGGTCGTCCGCCATCACCAGCTCGGGAGCCCGCGAGCGCGACATGATGTAGCGGTCGGGCCGCTCTGGGTGCCGGACGCTGATGTGACCGAAGGCGTCGACCACGCCCTCGCGCGCAAGGATGCGGTTCGCCACCACGAGATCGGCGATGACGCGGTCGAGATCGCTCATGAAGTCTCTCCCTTCCCAAGGCGCGCGAGCTTGTCGGCGGCGAGCCGGCTCGCCTCGGCGCTCTGCTCGCCGAGCCGCACGGCAACGTGGCCGTTCTTCTGGGCGAAGCCGAGATAGGTGTAGCCGGTGCCGGTATCGCGCACGAACTCCTGGAAGGCGCGCCACTCGTGGCGCTGCCAATTCGGATAATTGAAGTACTCGTCGAAGACCAGCACCGTGCCCGCCCGCAGCCGATCGCCGAGGTGCCGGAGCACGGTCGCGGTCGAGGCGTAGATGTCGCAGTCGACGTGCACGAAGGCGGCGCTCTCGCCCGCATGCTCGCCGAGAAAGCGCGGCAGCGTGTCGGCGAACCAGCCGGAATAGAGCCGCGCGTTCGCCGGCACCGGCGGCAGCGAGCCGGCGCGGCCGAATTTCCCCCTGCGCTCGAAGGTGCCGGCCCAATCCTCGGGCAGGCCCTCGAAGCTGTCGAAGCCGTGGAACGAGCGCGCGACGCGGCTCGCGACATAGCGGAGGCTCGCGCCATCGGCGACGCCGAACTCCAGCATCAGCCCTTCCTCCAGCGCCACCCGCGCAGCGTGGAGCAGCAGGTCCCAGCGGTCGCGAAAGACCAGCGCGTCACTCATATAAGCCTCGATGTAGTCGAGACTCTGCTCGCGCGCCCGCGCCTGCAGACCCGTGATGAGATAGCGGCTGTGATACTTCAGGAAGAAGCGCCGGTAGAGCCGCTCCGAGAGCGGCAGGGGGCGCGGCCCGTCGCCGCGAAAGAGCTTCATCGGGGCGGCGTCTCCGCGGGGATCGCAGCCTTGAGATGGATCAGGATCGGATAGAGCGCCGAATAGAGCGCGAGCGCCACGCCATAGGCGCCCTCCCGATAGCCGCGGCGCGCGACGTAGGATTTCCAGGCCCGGCTCGCCATGCGCCGGAGCGAGCGGCCGAGGCCCGGCACGGCGCCCAACTCCACGGCGTCGAGGGCTGCGAGGTCGGTGTAGCGGTCGAGGCGCTGCAGCATGTCGTGGATATCCCGATAGACGAAGTGCAGCAGCGGCTCCCGCAGCAACCGGCGCTCGCCCTCGAGCGCAATCTGTGGATGGACGCGCCCCCGCCCCCAGCGCTTCATGCCCTTCGCAAAGAGCGAGGGTTTCGCGGCGACTCCGTTATAGGCGCCCCAGCCGTGCCGCACCAGATGGCCGCCGATGTGATTCGCCATCGGCACGATGAAATAACCGGGATTGGCGGCGGCGATCGCCGTGCGGATCTCGGCGGCGAGCGCCGGCGTCGCCCATTCGTCCGCATCGACCTCGAGGATCCAGTCGCCGGTGCAGGCGTCGATGCCGGCGTTGCGGCGCGCGGCCTCGAGCCCCCAGGCACCCTCGACCACGCGGGCGCCGCGGGCGCGCGCGATCTCGCCAGTCCGGTCCGTTGAGCGGTCGAGCAGCACCACGATCTCGTCGGCGAAACTGAGGCGCTCGAGGCACGGCGCGATCCGCCCCGCCTCGTTCCGCGCCACCACCAGCACCGAAAGCTGCGGCGCTACGGCACACGTCCTTGACTCATTCTCAGAAACCGCCATGGGCGGGCCCAACCCTCCAGAGCTCGCCCGTGAAAATTCGGGCATCCGAGGGCTTGGCGTCAACCGCTGCGGGGGCCTTGGTGGGCGATTAATCGGATTGTAGCGACTATTCGCCCACAATGGAGTGCCGACGGGTCCCCAGGGATCCCGTGCGGAACTCGAATGTGCCTGCTTCCAACCACTGAACGACGGCTACGCGCCGCTGTTCCCCGGCGTCACCGTGATGAGCGCCCAGACCGTGAATAAGACCACGTGGATGCGTTTGAAGCAGTACCCCCGGGCGCCGACTAATCGAGCGAGGGCGACCCGGGGTAGTAAGATTGTGGATTACGTTCCGATGTCGGTCGCGATCGCGTTGTAACGACTGTTGAGGGTCGTACCGAGAGTCGTCAGGCCTGCAATGGTCACCACCGCAATGAGCGCCGCGATGAGGCCGTACTCGATCGCGGTGGGGCCGCTGCAGTCCTTCAGCACGCTGCGAATGATTTTGATCATGAGGCACTCTCCTGGATAGGACGCGCAAGACACTACCGTGCGGGTTCCTTAACAAGACCTAACTCGAGGAGCGTGAATGAAATTTAATGATCAAGCTGCGCTGACGCAGATGCGCTCACGGGGCCCGACGCCGCTCGTCGGTTAACGCTCTCTAAACGAGCGCAAGCCTAGGCTAGCACGCTCGAGGGAGACGGCGGAGCCAGCCACGCCCTGCAAGGAGTCCAGCCATGAAGGCCGCCATCACCGCAGTTTGTGCTCTGAGCCTCATTGGCATTGTCGCCGGGACGGAAGCCGAGGCGCAGACCGCGGCGCCTGCATCGTCCAATGCGAATGCCGCACCTGCGAGTAGCGCATCGGCTGCAAGCGCGCAGCACCCGCAGATCAAGCACGAGCCCATCAAACACGAAGTGATCAAGCACGAGCCGATCAAGCATCTCGCAAAAACCCACAAGGGCACATCGGGCGGCGGGTCTGCGTCGGGGTCTGGTGACGTGGGTGCAGCGGGCGGCGCCCAGGGGAAAGGCGGCGCTGGCGATATGAAGGCGCCGAAGGTCGGCGTGAAGTACGGCCAATCATAGGCCTGACCAACCTCATCCGCGCCTCCTCGCCAATGACGTAAGTCCCGCGCCTCAGCGCGGGTCCCGTCATTGTGTTGAGCTTTGAATCTCCTTAATCTCCGGGTATGGCCCTCGCTGCGGTCACGCTCGACGACAAATACGTTCAGGAATCCGGCCGGATCTACCTCTCGGGCATCCAGGCCCTGGTGCGTCTGCCGCTCATGCAGCGCCAACGCGACCAGGCGGCTGGGCTCAATACCGGCGGGTTCATCTCCGGCTACCGCGGCTCGCCCCTCGGCGTCTACGACAACGCGCTCTGGCACGCGCGGCGCTTCCTCGAGCGGGCCAATGTCTATTTCCAGCCGGGCGTGAACGAGGACCTGGCGGCGACCTCCGTCTGGGGCAGCCAGCAGACCACCCTCTTCCCCGGCTCAAAAGTCGATGGCGTGTTCGGCATCTGGTACGGCAAGGGACCGGGAGTCGACCGCTCGATCGACGCGTTGAAACACGCAAACGCCGCCGGCAGCGCACCCCACGGCGGCGTCATTGCAATCGCCGGCGACGACCATGGCTGCCAGTCCTCGACCCTCGCGCACCAAAGCGAGCAGGACTTCATCGCCGCGATGATGCCGATCCTCAATCCCGCGACCGTGCAAGAATATCTAGACTACGGCCTGTTGGGCTTCGCGCTCTCGCGCTTCAGCGGTTGCTGGATCGGCTTCAAGGCGGTGGCGGAGGCAGTCGAGAGCTCGGCCTCGGTCTCCATCGACCCCCATCGCCTCGAGATCGTGGTACCCAAGGATTTCGAGATGCCGCCGGGCGGCCTCAACATCCGCTGGCCCGATCCACCGCTCGATCAGGAGCGGCGCCTGCACGGGCCGAAGATGGAGGCGGTCGCCGCCTTCGTGCGCGCGAACGCCATCGACCGCATCGTCTGGGACAGCCCCGCCCCGCGCCTCGGCGTCATCAGCACCGGCAAGGCCTATCTCGACCTCCGGCAGGCGCTGGAGGATCTCGGCATCGGCGATCGCGAGGCCGCGCGGCTGGGTTTGCGTCTCTACAAAGTCGGCCTCCCCTGGCCGCTCGAGTCCGAGGGCGCGCGCCGCTTCGCGGAGGGGCTCAAGGATGTGCTCGTGGTCGAGGAGAAGCGCGGGCTGATCGAGGATCAGCTGATGCGGCTGCTCTACCACATGGATGCGACACGCCGGCCGAGCGTGGTGGGGAAGCGCGACGAGGAGGGCCGCGTGCTGCTGCCGAGCGAAGGCGAGATCACCCCCACCATGGTGGCGCGCGCGCTGGTCGAGCGCTTGCGGCGCCTCGACGGCGAAAGCGCACAGTTCAACCAGCGGATGGCGCGGCTCGAGGCACTGCAGCGGATCGGCGACGCGCCCACGCTCAAGACGCAACGCACGCCCTTCTTCTGCTCGGGCTGCCCGCACAACACCTCGACGAAGGTGCCCGAGGGGAGCCGCGCGGGCGCGGGCATCGGCTGCCACGCCATGACGATCTGGATGCCGGCACGCCGCACCACGACCTGGACCCACATGGGTGGCGAAGGCGCCAACTGGATCGGCCAGGCACCGTTCACGCGCGAGAAGCACGTGTTCCAGAATCTGGGCGACGGCACCTACACGCATTCGGGCCTGCTCGCGATCCGCGCCGCGGCGGCCGCGGGCGTCAACATCACATACAAGATCCTCTTCAACGACGCCGTCGCCATGACCGGCGGCCAGCCCGCCGAGGGCGGCATGACCGTGCCGCAGATCAGCCAGCAGGTGGCGGCCGAGGGCGCCAAGAAGGTCGTGGTGGTCTCGGACGAGCCCGAGAAGTACCCGATGGGCGCGGGCTTCGCGGCGGGCGTCGAGATCCGGCATCGCGACGACATGGACGCGATCCAGCGCGACCTCCGCGACACGCCGGGCCTGACCGTGCTGATCTACGACCAGACCTGCGCCGCCGAGAAGCGGCGCCGGCGCAAGCGCGGCCAGTTCCCCGACCCACCGAAGCGCGTCTTCATTAACGAGCTCGTCTGCGAGGGCTGCGGCGACTGCTCGGAGCAATCGAATTGCATCTCGGTGAAGCCCGTCGAGACCGAGTTCGGCCGCAAGCGCGCGATCGACCAGAGCAATTGCAACAAGGATTACTCCTGCCTCAAGGGCTTCTGCCCGAGCTTCGTCACCGTGCACGGCGGCGCCGTGCGCAAGCTGCCGCGCACGGTCGCAAGCGTCGAGAGCAATCCCTTCGCGGAGATCCCCGAGCCCACGCTCCGTCCCTTGAGCGAGCCCTACGGGATTCTGGTGACGGGGATCGGCGGCACCGGCGTCATCACTGTGGGTCAGCTACTCGGCATGGCGGCGCATCTTGAGGGCCGCGGCTGCTCCGTGCTCGACTTCACTGGCCTCGCGCAGAAGAACGGCGCGGTGATGAGCCACATCCGGCTCGCCCCTGCCCCTGAGGACATTCACGCCGTCAGGATCGCCGCGGGTGGCGCGGGCCTGCTGCTCGGCTGCGACATGGTGGTGGCCGCGAGCCCCGAGGCGCTGACGCGGATCGAGGCGGGTGTCACGCGCGCGGTGGTGAACAGCTATCTGGCGCCCACCGCCGCCTTTGTCATGAACGGCGACATCGACTTCGAGGAAGCGGCGATGCACCGCGCGCTCCGCCAGGCGACAGGCGAGCGCGGCATCGAGTTCGTCGACGGCAGCGGCCTCGCGACCGCGCTCATGGGCGATGCGATCGCGAGCAACCTCTTCATGCTGGGCTACGCCTGGCAGCAGGGCCTGGTCCCGCTCTCGCGGGACGCGATCGAGCGCGCGATCGAGCTCAACGGGGTCGGCGTCGAGATGAACAAGCGCGCCTTCGCCTGGGGCCGGCTAGCCGCCCACGACATCCGGCGCGTCGAAACGGCGGCGAAGCCCACCATGGTCGCGGAGCCGCCGAAGCCTTCGGAGACTTTCGAGGAGATCGTCCGCCGCCGCGTCAATTTCCTGACCGATTACCAGAACGCCGCCTATGCCCAGCGCTTTCTCGAGACCGTGCGCGCGGTCGAGGCGGCCGAGAAGACGCGCGCCCGAGGCCGCCGCGGGCTTGCCGAGGCGGTCGCGAAATCGCTCTTCAAGCTGATGGCGTACAAGGACGAGTATGAGGTGGCGCGGCTCTATAGCGACGGCGAGTTCCGGAAGAAGCTCGGCGCGCAATTCGAGGGCGACTACAAGCTGCAGTTCCACCTGGCGCCGCCGCTCTGGGCGCCGCGCGACCCCGCCACCGGCGAGATGCGGAAGCGCAGCTATGGCGCCTGGGTCATGCAGGCGTTCAGGCTGCTGGCGAAGCTCAAGGGCCTGCGCGGCACCGTCTTCGATCCCTTCGGCCACACGGCCGAGCGCAAGACCGAGCGCCGCCTGGTCGGCGAGTACGAGGTGCTGGTGCGCGATCTCACCACGAGCGTGACACCCGACAACCACGCGCTCGCGCTCGAGATCGCGAAGCTTCCCATGCAGATCCGCGGCTACGGCCACGTAAAACTGAAGAGCCTCGCCCGCGCCAAAACGCGTGAGGCCGAGCTTCTTACCGCCTATCGCTCGCCTGTTCGTGCAGCAGCCGCCGAGTAGACTTCCTTGCAGCCACCCTCACCCTCCCACCGCTCCGCGGCGGGTCCCTCCCTCTCCCATTCCATGGGAGAGGGGCCTCAGGCGCGACGCCGGCTAGCCCCTCGCCCGCGAAGCGGGAGAGGGAGGGACCCGTTGCGAAGCAACGGGAGGGTGAGGGTCTGGCCAAGAACATACTGAAAGGCTCATTAGTGCCCGACACTCGCACCAACATCCGCACTGCGGCACAACTGCTCGTGGCGGAGCTTGTCGCCCACGGCGTCGATCGCGTGTTCTGCGTGCCCGGCGAGAGCTACCTTGCCGTGCTGGACGCGCTCTATGACGAGCGGCACATCGACGTCGTGACGTGTCGGCACGAGAGCGGCGCCGGATTCAGCGCTGTCACCGACGCGAAGCTGACGGGGCGGCCGGGTGTCGCCATGGTAAGCCGCGGTCCCGGTGCCACCAACGCATCGATCGCGGTTCACACGGCACAGCAGGACGCGACGCCGCTGGTGCTCTTCATCGGTCAGGTCGAGCGCAAGGACCGCGGCAAGCGCGCTTTCCAGGAGGTCGACTACGTCCGCACTTTCGGCGACATGGCGAAATACATCGTCGAGGTCCACGACCCCGCGCGGCTCTCCGAGGCGATCGCCCATGCCTTCCGCGCCGCTACGACCGGGACATTCGGTCCCGCGATCGTCGTACTGCCGGAGGACATGCTGCTCGATGAGGTGACGGGCGCGGTGCAGGGGCCGCAGCCGCGGTTAACAGCCGCGCCCTCGCCGCAAAACGTCGCCGAGGCGGTCGCGCTCCTCGAGAAGGCGGAGCGGCCGATCCTGATCGTGGGATCGCGCTTAGGCTCGGCGGAGGGACGGCAGATCCTGCACCGCGCAGCCGAGGCCGCGGGCATGCCGGTGCTGCTGAGCTTTCGCCAGCAGGATCTGTTCGACAACACGCACCCGCTCTACGCGGGCCACCTCGGCTACATGCTGCCGAAGGACATCGTGACGCTCTACCAGGAGAGCGATCTCGTACTGGCGGTCGGCACGCGGCTCGGCGACGTCACCACGCAAGGCTACGTCTTCCCGATGGCGCCGCGGCCCGCACAGCGCCTCATCCATGTTTACGACGATCCCGAGGTGCTGGGAGTGGTGTTCGCGACCGATCTCGCGGTGCTGGCGGAACCGGCGGCCTTCCTACGCGCGTTCGCGGAGAGCAAGTTCACGAAGCCCGCGCGCTTCGCCGCCTGGGCGGAGCGGCTCCATCGCGTGCCCGCGGGCATGGCGCGCTGGGAGCCGGTTGAGGCTTCGGACGGCGTGGTGTTCGGCGCGGTGATCCAGGGCCTCGCCAAGCGGCTCGGGCCCGACGCCGTGTTCGTGAACGACGCCGGCAATTTCTCGGGCTGGCTCGGGAGGTATTTCCCGTTCAAGCCGTCGCATCGTCTGTTGGGTCCGGTGTCAGGCGCCATGGGCTTCGGCGTTCCCGGCGCGGTCGCGGCAGCGCGGCGGCTCGGCCGACGTGTGATCACGCTGGTGGGCGACGGCGGGTTCCTGATGACCGGCAACGAGCTCGCGACCGCGATTCAGTATCGTCTGCCGGTGACAGTGATCGTCGCCAACAACGGCTCCTACGGCACCATCCGCCTGCACCAGGAGCGGCACTTCCCCGGCCGCACCATCGCGACCGATCTCAAGAACCCCGACTTCGCGAAGATGGGCGAGGCCTTCGGCGCCAAGTCGTTCCGCATCGAGCGCAACGCCGACATCGAGCCCGCGCTCGACGGTGCCCTTTCCGCCGACGGCGCGAGCTTCATCGAGGTCCGCACCAGCCTCGATCACATCTCCGCGTTCACCACCCTGAGCGCGCTCGCGCGCAGAGGGTAGCCCCTCTCCCGTGAAACGGGAGAGGGAGGGACCCGCGCTCCGTAGCAGAGCGAAGGAGCGTGGGAGGGTGAGGGTCGCCAAAGCGGGCACCGTCATTGTTCCCACACATCGGCCGATGCATAGGTGATATCCGCGGCCGCGCTAGACCTTGTGACCGAGGCATCGGCCCGTCACATTGTTGATCGACCGCTCGGCGCTCCCACGGGCGGTTTCCCACTTCCGACAGCAAGGCACGTCTGATGGACGCTCGAGACACCGCGCATGACTGGTCATTGCAGCAATTCGGCATCGGGCAGCCGGTGCCGCGGAGCGAAGACCCGAAGTTGCTGAAGGGCGAAGGCCGCTATACCGACGATATCAGCCTGCCGGGCCAGGCCTATGCGGTGATCGTGCGGAGCCGCGTGGCGCACGGGATCCTGCGCAGCGTCGACACGGCGGAGGCGCGCGCGATGCCTGGCGTGCTCGCGGTCTATACCGCGGCGGATCTCAAGGACTACGGCACCTTCAAATGCGTGGTGACGTTCCCGAACCGCGACGGCACGCCGATGAAACTGCCGGTCTGGACCGCGCTCGCGACCGACAAGGTGCGCTATGTCGGCGATGCCATCGCCTGCGTGGTGGCGGAGACGCCGGCGCAAGCGAAGGACGCCGCCGAGGCCGTGATCGCCGATATCGAAGCCCTCCCCGCCGTCACGCGCGCGAAGGATGCGGCGGCGGCCCACGCGCCACGGCTCTACGACGAGGTTCCAAACAACGTCTGCCTCGACTTCCATTTCGGCGACGCCGAGAAGGTGAAGGAGGCTTTCGGGCGCGCGGCGCACGTGACGCGCGTCGAGCTGGTCAACAACCGGCTGGTGGTCTGCGCCATGGAGCCGCGCTCGGCGATCGCGAGCTTCGATGCCGCGATCGGCAAGTGGACGCTCAACGTCGGCTGCCAGGGCGCGTTCGGGCTGCGCAACCAGATCGCAAACGACATCCTGAAGGTGCCGAAAGAGAAGGTGCGCGTGCTCACCGGCAATGTCGGTGGCTCCTTCGGGATGAAGGCGATGGCCTATCCCGAGTACACTTGCCTCTTCCACGCGGCTCGTGCTCTCGGCCGTCCCGTCAAGTGGACCGACGAGCGCTCGGAGAGCTTTCTCTCGGACACCCATGGCAGGGACCACGAGGTAGTGGCAGAGCTTGCGCTCGACGCCGAGGGGCTTTTCCTCGCGATCCGCGTGCAAAGCTTCGGCAACATGGGCGCGCATCTCGCGACGGTGGCGCCGCTGATGCCGACCATGAACGTCACCAAGAACATGGTGAGCCTCTACCGCACGCCGCTGATCGAGGTCTCGACCGAGTGCGTGCTCACCAACACGGTGCCGGTCGCGGCCTATCGCGGCGCCGGCCGGCCCGAAGGGAATTATTTCATGGAGCGGCTGGTCGAGGCCGCCGCGCGCGAGCTCGGTATCGACAGCGTAGAGCTCCGCCGCCGCAATCACGTCCGACCGACGCAGTTCCCTTTCGCGTCCGCGGCCAAAACCACCTACGACAGCGGCGATTTCACCAACCTGCTCGACCGCGCGCTCGAGGCCGCGGACTGGGGCGGCTTCGAGCGGCGGAAGGCCGAGAGCCGGGCGCGCGGGCGCCTGCGCGGTCGCGGCATCGGCAATTACCTCGAGGTGACGGCGCCGCCGCAGAAAGAGATGGGCGGCATCCGCTTCGAGGCCGACGGCACCGTCACGATCATCACGGGCACCCTCGACTACGGCCAGGGCCACGCCTCGCCTTTCGCGCAGGTGCTCACGAGCAAGCTCGGCATTCCCTTCGAGCGCATCCGGCTCCTGCAGGGCGACAGCGACGAGCTGATCGCGGGCGGCGGCACCGGCGGCTCGAAATCGATCATGGCGAGCGGCGCTGCGATCATCGAGGCGAGCGAGAAGGTGATCGAGAAGGGCAAGCAGGTCGCCTCCGCGGTGCTGGAGGCGGCGGTGGCGGACATCGAATTCGCGCGCGGGCGGTTCACCATCGTGGGCACCGACCGGTCCGTCGGGATCATGGAGCTTGCGGAAAAGCTGCGCTCAGGGCTCCACCTGCCGCCGGACGTGCCGGCATCACTCGACGTGAACCACGTCTTCGACCAGGCACCATCCGCGTTCCCGAACGGCTGCCACATCGCCGAGGTCGAGATCGATCCGGAGACCGGCGTCGCGGAGGTCGTGAAATACACGATGGTGAACGATTTCGGCGTGATCGTGAATCCGCTCTTGGTCGAGGGCCAGCTCCATGGCGGCGTTGTGCAAGGCATCGGCCAGGCGCTGATGGAGCGCACGGTCTATGACGGCGAGGGCCAGCTCTTGAGTGGCTCCTATATGGACTACGCGCTCCCGCGCGCCTCCGACGCGCCGAATTTCGCGTTCCTCAGCCACCCCGTACCGGCGAAGACGAACCCGCTGGGTGCCAAGGGCTGCGGCGAGGCCGGGTGCGCAGGCTCCCTCCCCTCGGTGATGAACGCGGTGCTGGACGCGCTCGCCGACCTCGGCATCCACCACATCGACATGCCGGCGACGCCGCACCGGATCTGGCAGGCGATTCAGGGAGCACACGCCGCGGCCCCCTCACCCTCCCAGCGCTGACGCGCTGGGTCCCTTCCTCTCCCGCATAGCGGGGTCGAGCCGCGAAGCGGATCGACGAGAGACCCGCCGCGAAGCGGCGGGAGGGTGAGGGTCCTACCGCTCGCTGAAGAGCTTGCCGCCCTTTGCCTTCGAGGTCTTCGGGGACTCGACGATCTGCACCATCACGGCATCGGCGGGGACGTCGAAGTTGCGGACCACCGCGTCGGTGATGTCCTTGACGAGGCCGCGCTTTTTCTCGAGCGAGCGGCCTTCGATGGCGTAGACGAAAACCTCAGGCATGGGTCACCTCCGTTTGGAATCGATCGTAAAGCGGTATTCGGTGCGCGAGCGGAACGTCTCGCCCGGCCGCAGCACTGTACTTGGGAAACGCGGCTCGTTGGGCGAGTTCGGGAAATGCTGCGTCTCCAGGCAGAACCCGTCTGTCTGTCGGTACGCGCGGCCGCCGGTGCCGCGATGCCGGCCATTGAGGAAGTTGCCGGTGTAGAGCTGGACGCCGGGCTCGCTGGTCAGCACCTCCATCACGCGGCCGCTCGCGGGCTCGCGCACGCGGACCGCGAGGCGCGCCTTGCCCTCTGGATTGTCCCGCAGGACGAAGTTGTGGTCGTAGCCGCGTGCCCGCAGGATCTGCTCGTCGTCCGCGCGGATGCGCGCACCCATCGCATGGGGCGTCCGAAGGTCGAGGGGCGTGCCCGCGACCGATCGGATCTCGCCGGTCGGGATCAGCTCCGCCGTCACGGGCGTGAAGGCGTCGGCCGCGATCATGACCTCATGGCCCTCGATGCTGCCAGCGCCCTCGCCCGCCAGGTTGAAATAAGAATGATTGGTGAGGTTGAGCACCGTCGGCTTGGTCGTGGTCGCAGCGTAGTCGATGCGGATCGCATCGGCCGTGAGGGTGTAGCGCACCTCGACCGGGAGCTCTCCGGGATAGCCTTCTTCGCCATCGGCGCTGACGTAGCGCAGCGCGACCGTGGGACCATCCACCGCGACTGCACCGTCGGCTTGCCACACGCGTTTGCTGAAGCCTTTGATGCCGCCGTGGATCGAATTCGCCCCGTTGTTGATCGAGAGCCGATAGGTCGTGCCATCGATCGCGAAGCGCCCGCCCGCAATGCGGTTGGCATAACGGCCGACAGTCGCGCCGAAGGATGCGTCGTCGGCGAGATAGCCTTCGAGGCCCGCATAGCCCAGCACGACATTGGCCGCCGCGCCCGCGCGATCGGGCACACGGAGGGACGCGAGGACAGCGCCATAGTTGATGACTTCCGCCACCATGCCGCCGTTGCTGAGCGTGAACCGCTCGACAGCGGTGCCATCGGGCAGCGCGCCGTAAGGCTTGCGATCGAGAGATCCGGTCATGCGCTCAACCCCGGAACCGCACGCTCGGCCGACCGCGCACACCGAGGCCGCTCACTGCGAAGAGTCCGCCGGAAAGCGGTGCCGCGCGCCGCGCCGCTTCGTCGAGGTTGATCGAGGCCGAGGTAACGTAGAGCGTCTCGAGACCGGGACCGCCGAAGCAGCAACTGCTCGTCAGCGGCACCGGAAGCTGGAGCACGCGCTCGATCGAGCCGTCCAGCCGATAGCGCGTCACGCGGCCGCCGCCCCAATGCGCGCCCCAGACGTAGTCCTCCGCATCGACCGTGAGTCCGTCGGGATACCCGCAATCTGCCGCCACCTCGGCAAAGACCTTGCGCGCACCGAGCGTGCCGCGCTCGCGGTCGAACGCGTAGGCGTAGATCCGGCCTTGGAACGTATCGGTGAAATAGAGCGTGCGGCCGTCGCGGCTCCAGTCGATCCCATTGGTGACCACGAAGCCGATCTCGAAGCGCTCGACCGAGAGATCGCGGTCGAGGCGGTAGAGATGACCCGTCCCCTGGCGCTCCTCGTCGTCCATGCTGCCGGCCCAGAAGCGGCCGAGCGGATCGACCTTGCCGTCGTTGAAGCGGTTGCCGGGATGCTCCGGCTCGGGATCGACGATCGGGCGCACGGTGCCCGCGGGCAGATCGATGAAAGCGAAGCCGCTCTTGAGCGCCGCCACCAGACCCGGCCCCTCGCGCAAGCCGATGGCGCCGATCCGCTCCGGCATCGGCCAGTGCCGCGTCTGCCGCGTGGCGACGTCGGTCGCGAAGAGCGCGGGTCCTTTGATGTCGACCCAGTAGAGCGTGCCCGTCCGCTCGTCCCAGACCGGGCCCTCGCCCACCACCGCGCCCGCCGGCGCGATGCACGCGATCGAGACGCTCATGCCCGCGCGCTCAGGTGCGCCCGCCATCGACCACGAAGGTCTGCGCCGTCACCAGCCGGCTGTCGTCGGCCGCGAGCCACAGCACCATGCGCGCGATATCGGGCGGATAGAGCTTCCCCGGGATGCACTGGCTCTTGATCAGGTTCGCCTCACCCTCGGGCGTAAGCCAGAGCTCGATCTGGCGCGGCGTCATGATCCAGCCGGGCATCACGGAATTGACGCGGATGTGATGCTGCCCGAGGTCGCGGGCGAGCGCGCGGGTGAGGCCGATTACCGCCGCCTTCGCCGTGAGATAAACCGGCATGCCGGCCGTGGCCATGCGGAAGCTGATCGAGGTGAAGTTGATGATGCTGCCGCCCTTCGCGGCGATCATCTCGTCCTTGAGCGCCTGCGCCGCGAAGAACTGGTGGCGCAGGTTGGTATTCATGCGCTCGTCCCAGTACTCGGGCGTCACCTGGTCGATGCCGTGGCGGTCGTCGCGCGCGGCATTGTTGACGAGCACGCTGAAGGTGCCACCGAGCGTCTGGCGCAGCGTATCGATCGCCTGGCGCAAGGCTCCGATGTCGCGGAGATCGGCGGGGGCGAATGCGGCGTTCCCGCGCTTGTCGCCGAGCGAGGCCACGAGCCGCTCCGCCGCCTCGGCGTCGAGATCGATGAAGCCGATGCGCGCGCCCTGGGCCGAGAAATGCTCGACGATGCTGGCGCCGATGCCGGAGGCGCCGCCGGTCACCAGCACGCGACGGTCGCGCAAGCTCGGGTAGATCGCGAAATCTGGCATGGCCGTCCTCGTCAAGGAGAGCGGCTAGCTTCCTCGGCGACCTCCCCTCGCGTCAAGTCGGGCGGGGAGCTTCGCGCTCAGTGCCCGATGATGGTCACGCTCGAGAAAGGCGTGTTGGCGCCGATCGGGCCAAGCACCGTCACGTGCCCTGTGGAATCGATCAACAGCGCCTGGGCACCAAAGGACGAGGCATCCATCGAGCCCGTCACCAGGATGAAGGGCGAGCCGCCGACGCCTTGACTGCTGAGCGAGAGCGTCGGTGTGCCGGCTCCCAGGGTCGCCGCCTCGGTCGCGACCACGTTGCCATCGATCTCGATCGTGCCCGCGCGGCCGGTCTGCGTCCCGTTCGAGAAGCCGCCGTCGGTATCGAGGCTGGGCGCACCCCCGGAGCTCGGCGTGTAGGCGAGCACGAGGACCTCGCCCGTGCCGCCGATGGTGCCAAGCGTGATGTGCCCGCCATTGCCGCCATTGAGGGTGGGCGCGGAGGCGCCGCCCTGATCATAGACGCCCGAGAGCGCCAGCGACGCGCCGTCGATCGTGACCCGCCCTGCATTCCCGCCCTGCCCCGCCGCCGCGTTGCCGCCGCGCGCGGAGACCACGGAAAGAACGCCGGCGGCCTCGTCGCCGGTAAGGGTGCCCAGCGTTACGGCGCCGCCCGCATTCACGGTGATCGCACCGCCATTGCCGCCGTTGCCCCCGAGGGTCGAGATGTTGTCGCCGCCCTGATTGATGATCGCGCCGTTGAAGCTGAGCGGCACGCCCACGGTCAAGCCGTTGGGGAAGTCCGTCCCGGCCGTGATCGAGCCCGAGGGAGCACTCAGCACCACGGCGGCGCCGTTGCCGGCGTTCGCCGTGCCATCGGTGCTGCCGCCGCGGGCGGCGATGCCGATGTCGCTGACGAACGTAGTCCCGAGGAAAGTGTTCACCGAGGGCGTCGTTCCGATGAAGATATTGCCGCTGGTCGCGGTAATCGAGATCGCGCCGGCATCGCCGCCGGTGCCGCCCGTCGTGGTTCCCGCCGGCCCCAACAGCGCATCGCCACCGACGCTCGAGACACCGCCGTCGGTCGTGACGTCGGCGCCGACAATGGTGATGGGCGCGCCATCGCCACCGTTGCCGTTCGCGGCGCGCCCACCGCGAGTGAACACTGAAACGTTCAGTGGGCTGTCGCCAATCAGGACCGCGCCGCCCGCGTCGATCGAGATCGCGCCGCCATTGCCACCGCTCCCGCTGATGCTCGAGTTGCCACCACGCGCGCTCACCGTGTTGCCGCCACTAAAAGCGCCCACGGTGATGTCGCCGCTCAGCGCCGAAAGGCTGATCGCGCCGCCATTGCCGCCGGAGCCGGGACCGCTGGCATCGCCACCCTGCGCCATGACACCGGCGTCGACATTGATGGAGCCCGACATCGCCGTAATGCTCGCGGCCGCCGCATCGCCCGCGTCGCCACCGGCACCCGCGGAGTTGCCGCCCCGCGTCACTACGCGCGAGAGCGTGATGTCGGAGCCGGTGATATGAACCGAGGCCGCATCGCCGCCTGGACCGCCGCGTGCATCGCCGCCGCGCGCGGAGACCTGAGAGTTGATGGCCGCGTTCTGATCCTGCGTGGTGGTGCCGAGCGTCACGGCACCGGCTCCGCTCACCGTGATTGCGCCAGCGCTGCCACCGTTGCCGCCCAGCGAGTTGACGTCGTTGCCACCGCGCGTCGTGATGGCGCCGCTCCGGTCGGTCGGATCGAGGACCGTACCCGCGGGCACGCCGGTTCCCGCGCTGATCGAGCCGGAGACCGCGGTCAGCACGACCGCCGCGCCACTGCCACCCCCGAGCGTGCCATCGGTATCGCCGCCGCGCGCGACCACGCTGCTGTAAGCCGTGCCACTGCCGAGGGCATTGCTGAAGCCGAAGATGGAGGTACCCAGCGAAATGTTGCCGGACGTCGCGACGATCGAGACTGCTGCGCCATTGCCCCCGGAGCCACCACCAGTGCTGCCGAGCGCTCCCAAGACTGCGTCGCCCCCGCGGGCGGATACGTCTTCTCCTGTGGTAAGACTCGCGCCGACTACGGTGATCCGTGCAGCGTCGCCACCGTTCCCACGCGATGAATCACCGCCGCGGCTCAGAATCGCGTCCCCCGCCACCCTTGCAGTATCGAGGGTGATATCGCCACTCGAGGTGATCGAGACCGCGCCGCCGTGGCCGCCGTTCCCGCTGCCGAACGCCTGTCCGCCTCGGGCGAATACGATGGAGCGCACAAAGATGCTGGCTCCCGAGATGCTAATCGAACCGGCATCTCCGCCGTTGCCCGTCGAGCCAGAGCTCGCGACATCGCCACCACGGCTGACGACCGAGTTACCCGTCCCGGCACCGCCCAGCGAGACCACGCGCGTTCCAGTCACATTGATCGAGCCGCCGTCGCCGCCATTCCCGCTGCTGCCCGAAACGGCGCCGCCGACCGCGGTGAGCGGGGCTGCCAGGGTGATATTGCCACCGTTGAGGACGACAGAGCCGCCTGAGCCCGCATTTCCTCCGACGGCACCACCGCCCGTTGCGAAAATCGACCCGTTACCGCCGGCAATCGCGATGTCGCCGCTACCGGCATTCAAGGAGACGGCTCCGGCCGAGCCACCGGTTCCGGTTGACGACGCGCCCACGGCAGCTCCGCCCTGGCTGACCACCGCTTCCGAGATGTCGATACCGGCGCCCTGGACGATGACCGTGCCACCGTGGCCGCCGGATCCGCTGCCGGTGGCAGCACCGCCACCGGCAAACAACGCCGTGAAACCCGGAGTTACATTGATCGATACCGTGCCCGACGTCGCGAGCAAAGAGATGGCGCCGGCTTTGCCGCCGCTACCGGTGGAGCTCGCTCCACTGACGTTACCGCCGCCGCTCACCAGTCCACCGGAATCCATGATGCTCGATCCGGTGATGCTGATGGTGCCGCCATCCCCGCCTGACCCGGTTCCGGCTGCATTTCCACCGCCCGTGAAGACGGCATCGACCGACGGGTTCCCCGTCAGCGACACCTGGCCGGTCGCATCGATCGACACGGCACCGCCGGTGCCACCACTTCCGGTCGCGCCGATTCCACTCACACCGCCGCCGTTGGCGAGCAGTGGGTCGGACAGCGTGACATTTTCTCCGGCGATGGTGACGCGGCCGCCGTTGCCGCCCGAGCCCTGCCCGTCATTGAGGCCACCATTGCTGAAGATCACGGCAAATGATGACGGCCGGACCAGCGATACATCGCCTGACGTCGCAACGATCGAGATGGCACCGCCACTACCGGCGCTCCCGGTCGCGGTACTGTTCGTGACGCTCCCGCCGGTGCTGACCAGCGGACCGCTGACGGCGACGCTGGCACCGTTGATACTGATGTTGCCACCGCGGCCGCCCGAGCCACTCCCAGAGACGTTACCGCCACCACTGAAGACAGAGTCAAAGTCTCCGTTGTCGATCGAGACGGCACCAGCGCCCACGATTTGAATGGCACCGCCCGCGCCGCCGCTCCCCGTCGAGGTAGAAACCGTGACGTTGCCGCCGCCGCTCTGGACCTCGCTCGGGATTGTGATCGCAGAAGTGCCACCGATCGCGATCGAGCCGCCCTTGCCGCCGGAACCAAGCCCCGCATCGCCGCCGCGGCTCGAGACGGCAGCACCGGCACCATTCAAATAGACACCGCCCGCAGTGGCTGAGATCGAGATCGCGCCGCCAGCGCCACCGTTTCCGGTGCCATATGCGTTAACGATGAAACCGCCATCGCTTCTCGCGGTACCGCCGAGCGTGACAGACGCACCTTGCAAGACGATCCGACCACCGGATCCACCTGACCCGGCTCCTGCCGCGTAGCCACCACTGCTGACAACCGAATAGCCGAGGGCTATTGCACCGCTCGTCGAGCTGATCGTGATCGCTCCACCCGCCCCGCCACCTCCGTTGGAGAAGAGGCCAGCATTGCCACCGTTGCTGAAGATGCCATAGGCGATCGAGATCGGTGCAGCTGCTCCGGTGGCCTGAATGCGAATGTTGCCTCCAATACCGCCGGCCCCCAGTGACGCGTATCCGCCAGCTGTCAGAATCGACGCCCCTCGCGCTCCGAGCCCAATCGAGATTCCCCCGTTGGTCGCCGTGAGCGCGATCAGCCCGCCGTTTCCGCCCGCGCTCGTCGAGGAACCATAGACACCACCGCCATAAGCGCTGACGCCTGCCGGAAGCACGATGGTGCCGGCGGTCACATTGATCGCCGCGCCGTTTCCGCCGGAAGTGGTTGCTGCGAACGACCGGCCACCCTGCGCCTGCAACCCAGTGTAAGACCCGTTGCTGGTTCCAACGCTCAGGAGACCGCCGGCGGTGATGCTGATGGGGCCGGCGTTCTGGGCGCCGCCTGTGCCGTCATCAATCCCGCTGGTCGAGATCGCGCCCACCGAGAGCACATTGCCCTGCGCCGTGATGAGCAGCGACCCCGCGCGGAATGCGGGTGCGCCGGAGTCCGGCGCGTTCATCGCGACGTTGTCGCCGCTGATGCGCACAGCGGCCACGTTCGAGACCTGGCCGTCGAAGGTGACATTGCCGGCAGTACCCGCGCGCACGGTCAGGTTCTCGGGCATGACCGCGCCGGCGAGCGAGGAGGCGAAGAGCACGTCGCCGCCGGAGTTCGTGGCGGTGCCATTGGTGGTGTCGACGGTAACGCCCGTCGTGAGCGACGTCGGGCCCAGCAGGCGGATCGGGCCGTTGCCGTTGACGAGGTTGGCGCCGAGCGTGATCGCGCCGCCGCCGCCGGTCCCGCCCGACCCGCCGAAGGAGCCGGGCGTGCCCAAGAGCGCGCCGATGTCGATCGCCTGCGCGATCGGCGTGCCGCCTGGATTGCCCGCGTTGAACGCGGTGCCGCTGCCCGCCGTGAGGCCGGTCGAGCCGTCCCAACCCGAGATCAGATTGATGGCGCCGCTGCCACTCGCGAGCGTGTTCTTGATAGCCGCGTTGACCAGGATATTGCCATTGGCGAGCAGCGACAGGTCATGGGCGCTCGAATAGACCAGCGCCGCATTGACGGTGATGTCGCCGTTCTGGCCATTCGCCCCGACAGTGTCGACGATCACGTTGCCGGCGGTGAGCGCGGTGGTGATCGCGCCCCGGTTCGTGTTGCTGATCGTGAAATTCGCAGGATCGAGCAGCCAGCTGCCAGCCGTGCCCTTGGCGGCGCTGGTGCTCACCTTCGCGGTCGAGGAGAGACTGAGGCTCTTGCCCGAGGTCTCCACATAGCCGCCGCTGCCGCTCGCGGAGCCACCCGTCGCCGTGATGGTGCCGCCGAAGGTCGTCAGCGTGTTCGACCACACCGCGACCCTGCCGCCGTTGCCGCTGGTGATCGCGCTCGCGTTGATCCGCGCGCCCGCCGAGATCGTCGTCGTCGAGGCGTTCTGCTCCGGGCCGCTCCCGTGGAAATTGCCGCCCACCAACGCCGTGCCGCCGCCCGCGTCGCCCGACACGTCGATCGAGGCACCCGCGGCGAGGCTCACCTGGTCGCCCAGCACCTTGACCGTGCCGCCGGTCTCGCCCGCCCCCTTGCCCGAGGCGTCGAGGCTGCCGCTCACCGTCACCGACCCCGTGTCGCCGCCATCGAGGATGATCTCGCCGTTGACCGACTTCGCCGAGGTCGCCTCCACG
>DATEGF010000113.1:0-3913 GCA_035280245.1 Allostellaceae bacterium | reverse complement strand
TCCCAATGCGGCGATGCTGACCGCGGTCGCCGAGCGCGCGCGGGCGCGCGACGTGCCGATCGTCGCGCTCAAGACCGGCCGCACGGCGCAGGGCCAGCGCGCGGCGAAATCCCACACCGGCGCGCTCGCCAACGAAGACCGCGTCGTCGACGCCTTCTTCCGCCAGCACGGCATCTGGCGCGCCCGCGACGTGCCCGACCTCGTCAACGCCGCCGAGCTCTACCTCAAGGGCTGGCGGCCGGAAGGCCGGCGCTTCGTCGCGATCAGCAACTCTGGCGCCTCCTGTGTCATGTCGGCCGATATCGCGGCGGACCTGGGGATGGCGTTGGCACCCCTCTCGGAGGAGACCCAGCGCGAGCTCCGCGCGGTGCTCCCGGGTTTTGCCACGGTCAAGAACCCGATCGATATCACCGCGGCGCTCCTCGCCAACAGCCGCTTGCTGGGCGCGATCCTGCCCATCGTCGGCCGCGATCCCGCGGTCGATCTGGCGATGATCGCGATCCCCGTGGCGGGCGTCGGCTACGACGTCGACGCCTTCGCGCGCGACACCGCCGATTTCTCGCACGCGACCGGCAAGCCCGCCGTCGCGATGATCCCGCAACCGAGCGTCGCGGCGCCGTTCCACGCCGCGGGCGTGCCGGTCTTCGCCGACGAGACGAGCGCGATCCGCGCGCTCGACCAGCTCGCCCAGCACCAGGCGCTGCTGCGCCATAAGCCCTCGCCGGCCGCGCCATCGGTCGAGGTGCACGTCCCGGAAGGGTCATCGCGCTTTCTCAATGAGGCCGAGAGCCTCGCGCTCCTGGCCGCGCATGGCATCCCCGTGGTGCCGCATCGGCTCTGTCGGAGCGAGGCCGAGGCGCGGGAGGCGTTCCGAGCGCTCGGACCTGAGGTCGCGGTGAAGGCCTGCTCGGCAGAGGTGCCGCACAAGAGCGAGCACGGTCTCGTGGCGCTCGGGGTCGCGAGCGAGGATGCCGCGGCGGACGCGTTCCAGGCGCAATGGCGCAAGCTCGAGGCGCTCGACGTCCCGCGAGACGGCGTGATCGTCGCCGCGATGGCAAGCGCCGCCCGCGAATGCGCCCTCGGCGCCCGCCTCGACCCGGTCTTCGGCCCGGTCGTGATGATCGGCGACGGCGGCAAATACGTGGAGGCGATGCCCGACGTCGCGGTCCTGCTGCCGCCCTTCTCGCGCGACGACGTGCTCGAGGCGCTCGCCCGGCTCCGCATCGCGCCGCTCTTCAAGGGCGTGCGCGGCGAGCCACCGCTCGACGCCGACGCGCTCGCCGACACCGCCCTCAAGCTCGGCACGCTCATCGCCTCCGCCCAAACCCGCATCGGCTCGATCGACCTCAACCCCGTGATGGTCGGCGCTCGCGGTGGTGGCGTGGTTGTGGCAGACGCGCTCGTCGAGCGGGCGGACCGCTGAGGCCCTCACCCTCCCGTTTCACGGGAGAGGGCAAAGAAGCGCTGAGCTGCCTATTACCCCTCGCCCGCGAGAGCGGGAGAGGAAGGGGCCCGCCGCAAAGTGGCGGGAGGGTGAGGGTTGGATCAGCGGGCCAATTCGCTAGCCCTAGACCGTGCCCACCGGCGTCGCCGGCGAGCCGACGGCGCCGGGCAGACGCAGCGGCGGAGCGGTAAGGAGGAAACGGTTGCGCCCGTGCTTGCGAAGCCAGTCCGCGAGCTCGGTCAGATACCAGATCTCGCCCAGATTGACGCCGAGCTTGAAGAGGCAGTGCTCGTGGATCGGAAGCGAGGCGCAATGGTCGGCGTCGCAGGGCCGCGCCGGTGCGGCCTCGACGGCGTAGTTGTCGGCAATCAGCGAGACGAGCCCGCTCTTGGTGATCCAGTTGAGGAGCCGCTGGTCGCGGCCGTCGAGCGCGGCGCAGCTCTCGTGGAGCCGCTCGGCGTCGGGATCCTTCTTCATCTCGAGGAGCATCTCGGCGAAGCCGGTCCGCAGGCACACCATGTCGCCTTCCTCGACGACGACCCTGTCCTTCTTCACCACCGCCATGAGGTCGTCGTAGCCCACGAGCTTGCGCTCGCGGCCGTAGTGCGCCTCGAGATCGATCATCACCGCGCGGCCCTGAATGCAGTGGGTCGCCATGTTCTCGACGCTGAGCGCCCGGGCGCCCGGCGCGTCGGTCACCGCGGTCTCCTTGCCGCCGCGATAGTCGATCGGGCCCACGATGTGCTCGCCCGCGCGATAGCCGTTGTAATAGACCATCTCGGCCTCGCCATCGCCGTCGGCGTCGAAGAGCTGGCCGACATGCGCGAGGCTGTCCCACTGTGTCGAGTACTGCAGGTGCATGAAGACCGCGTCGTCGGAGATAACGTCCGTCCACTTGGCGTCGAGGCTGCGCATCGGGAAATTCATGTTGGGCCGGCCCTCGCGCACGGTCGGCTGCAGCTTCGGCGGATGCCGGCGCGGGTTGAGTTTGTTGCCGCCGGGATAATCGAGCGGCAGCGAGAGGCAGAAGGTCCGGCCCTCCTTCACCTCGGCGATGCCCTGGAGCACCTTCTTCGGCGTCAGGAGATTGAGTCGACCGCGCTGATCGTCGGGCCCGAAATCGCCCCAAGTCGATCCGGGCGGGCGATTCTTCCAACGGGGATTGGCGGTCATCGCGACGTCCTCCCTTGAATGCAGGCGCGACCTACTCTGCCGGGCGCCGAAGCGCGGCGCCAGGGCCCGCTCGCGCAGACGTGACCCGGTTGCCGCTGCCGCCGTGTATCCTCCCCATCGGTCAGCGCCGACAAATAGAGGAGGGAATACCCATGGACGGCTTTGAGCGCACCTATGTCGAGAGCCTGGGACCTAAGAGCAGATTCTCGCGCCGTGAGTTCGTCGTGACCGGCATCGCCACGGGCTTCGCGCTCTCCGTTCAGCCGGTGCAGGCGCAGACAGTGATCAGCACCGACACCGAGGGCCTGACGGCAGGCCCAATCGATATCCCCGTCAGCGACGGCAAAATCCCCGGGTACTACGCGCGGCCCAACGGCAAGGGCCCCTATCCCACGATCCTGGTGATCCACGAGATCTGGGGCGTGCACGAGTACATCCAGGATGTCTGCCGGCGGCTCGCGAAGGTCGGCTATTTCGCGGTCGCCCCCGAGCTCTCCGCCCGGCAAGGCGACCCCCGCAAGATCACCGACGTCTCGCAGATCATGCAGCAGATCTACAACAAGATCCCCGATGCCGAGGTCATGTCGGACCTCGACGCGACGGTCGCCTGGGCACACAAGGACAAGACGGCGAACACCCAGAAGCTCGGCATCACCGGCTTCTGCTGGGGTGGCCGGCAGACCTGGATGTACGCGTTCCACAATCCGAGGCTCAAGGCGGCGGTGTCGTGGTACGGGTTCCTCACTCATCCCGACAGCCCGATCACGCCCAAGGGCCCACTCGACCTGGTCAAGACGCTGCGCGTGCCGGTGCTCGGCCTCTACGGCGGCGCCGATCCCAACAATCCCGAGCCCGTCATTCGCGAGATGGAGGCGAAGCTCAAGGCGGCGCACAAGCACTGTGAGTTCGTGATCTATCCAGGCGTTGGGCACGCCTTCTTCGCAGACTACCGGCCGAGCTACCGGGCGGAGCCCGCCAAGGATGGCTGGACGCGCATGCTCGCCTGGTTAAAGGCGCACGGAGTGGCGTAGCGCGGCGCTAGGCCGCGCGAGCGCGATCGACGATCCGCGTCAATACCGGCAGTCCCCTGCCGCAGGGGCAAGGGGCGCCGACCTCGGCGTCGACGCCGACGTCGTAGCGGATGAGCGGCATCGCGAAATTGTTGAGGGGTGTCGCGACGACGCGGCCGATTTGTCCCCGACCGCAGGGCCGGCGCTGCGCATCCAGCACCTCGACCAGCGCCTGCTCGCACTGAATGTGGAGATGCTCGTGCTCGGGACATTGCACCGCCAGGGG
>DATEGF010000112.1:0-15902 GCA_035280245.1 Allostellaceae bacterium | reverse complement strand
CCCACGAGCGCCTCGTCCGCCCGAGCCGCGCCAGCCCGAGGCGCGCCAACCGGAGCCGGAGGCACCGAAATTCGCGCAGTCACGGCCGGTCCGGCCCGAGGATGGGCTCGAGACCGAGACCGCCGAGGCGCCGATTGCGCTGGCGGCGCACCGAGAGGGCACACGGCCGATCCGGAATGGCAACAGCGACGCCCGGGTCGTGGGCTTCGGCGACGATCTCCCCGCCTTCCTGCGCAGGCCTGTGCGGGTGGCGGGCGCCTAAAGTAGAATGAGCGCATCGGCGCCCGACAGCGGGCGCCGCGTGCGATCATCCAGGGATAGGCCCCATGAAAACAATCTTCGTCATGGTGAAGTGCGAGCTCGGCAAGTCCTACAAGGTCGCCGACGAGGCCGTGCAGCGCCTCGAGGAGGTCTCGGAGGTGCACTCGACCTCCGGCCAGTACGACCTGCTGATGAAGTGCTACCTCGCCGACGAGGCCGACATCGGCCACTTCGTGGTCGAGAAGCTGCAGAAGCTCCCCGGCATCAAAGATACCTTTACGATGACGGCCTACAAGGCCTTCAGCGAAGACAAGTCGATGTAGGCCGGCGCGTGGCGCGCCTCAGACCGTCGCCTCGCCCCGCAACACCGGCACGCAGCCGCCGCTCACCGTCGAGCGGATTCCGTCCGGCGCGCGGCGCGCCGTGACCCGCAGCAAACTCGGCCGTCCCATCTCCACGCCCTGCACGATCTCGTAACTGGCGCTCTCCTCGCGCGTGAGCGAGAGCAAAAGCGGCCCCAGGGTCGCATTGGCGCTACCGGTCGCGGGATCCTCGATGGTGCCGGCGAGCGGTGCGAACATGCGGGCGCGGATGCGTCCGCCGTCGTGCGCATAGAGGTGCAGCGCGAGCCGCCCCTTGAGCGCGGGGATGGCGGCCTCGGTGCTCCGGAACTTCGCGAGATCGGGCATGGCGCGCGTCAGGGCATCGCCGGTCACCTCCGCGAAGATAAAGGGTATGCCGACTGACGCCTGCACCGGCTTGTGTGCGCGCACCAGCACGTCGGACGCGTCGATCCCGGTGCAGGCAGCGACCGCATCCGCCGGCAACTCCTGACCTAGCGACAGCGGCTGTGGGGCCGCGATGGTGGCGCCCATAAGCGCGCCCGCGCCGTCGCGCTCAACCTTGATCTCGACCAGACCCGCGATCTCCTCGAAGCGCAGTACGCCGTTCTTGCCCCGGCCCTGCTGCGCCAGCACGAAGCCGGTGCCGACATTGGGATGGCCTGCAAAGGGCATCTCGGAGGTGCGGTTGAAGATGCGGACCCGCGCGGTGTTCGTGGGGTCGGCGGGCGGCAAGACGAAAGTCGTTTCGCTCAGATTGAACTCGGCGGCGAGGCGCTGCATGTCCGCGTCTGATATCCCATGCGCATCCGGGAACACCGCGAGCGGATTGCCACCGAAGCGGCGATCGGTGAACACGTCGACGGTCACAAAGGGAAACGCAGTCATGGTGCCTCCGTCCGGGAGAGGTCGGAGTCTTGACATAACTTAGGCAATTGGCAAAGTGCCGAAATGTACCCATCCAAGTTATTTCGAGCGCTCGCCAGTGACCGCCGATTGCTGATCCTGCACTGGCTCAAGGATCCGCGCGCCCACTTCCGACCGCAGGTCGACGGGGACCTCGTGAAAGACGGCGTTTGCGGTCTCTTCATCGCGGAGAAGCTCGGAATCTCGCAGCCCACGCTCAGCGAGCACATGAAGGTGCTGGTCGAGGCCGGCCTCGTGATTCCGACCCGGATCAAGCAATGGACCTTCTATCGCCGCAACGAGGAGCGCGTACGCGAGGCGAAGAAGGCGATGCAGGCGAGCTTGTGATTGACATCGACCGCGCTCACCCGTAGGTTCTGCCCCCCATGACGCGCTATTCGCAGATCTCACTCCGCATGACCGTCGGTAATCCCGTCGGGGCCGGAGGTTTGCGCGCGCGTTGACGGCAGTTGACAGAGCGCAGCTCGCAAGCCCCGCCGGCACCGCCCGCGGGGCTTTTGTTTTTGCGCGAGAGGAGATCGGACCATGGCGGCGATCGCCGTTGAGCGTCTCTGCAAGACCTTCCGTAGCCGGCTGCGACCACGTGGCGGGCGCGGGAGGCTGCGCAAACTATTCACGAGGCCGGCCGTGCACGACATGCCCGCCGTCAGCGACCTCTCCTTCGAGATCGCGGCGGGCGAGCGCGTCGCCTTCATCGGCCCCAACGGCGCCGGCAAATCCACGACGCTGAAGATCCTGACGGGCATTCTCGATCCCACGTCCGGGCACGCGGAAGTGGCGGGGCTCGTCCCGTGGCAGCGCCGGCGCCAGCTTGCGATGCACATCGGCATCGTATTCGGCCAGCGGTCCCAGCTCTGGTATCACCTGCCCGTTCGGACGAGCCTCGATCTGATCGCCGCGGTCTATTCGATCGACCCCAGCACGTACCGGAGCCGCCTCGCGCGGCTCGTCGAGAGCTTCGAGATCGTGGACCTCCTCGACCGCCCGGTGTCGCAGCTCTCCCTCGGCCAGCGCGTCCGCGCCGAGATCGTGGCGGCGCTGCTGCACGCGCCGACGATCCTGCTGCTGGACGAGCCTACCATCGGCCTCGACGTCACCGCGAAGGCGGCGCTGCGCGATCACCTCAACGCCCTCTCGCGCGAGGAGCGCACCACCGTGCTACTGACCTCCCACGACACCGGCGACATCGAGCGCATCTGCGAGCGCGTGATCCTGATCGACCATGGGCGGCTGCTGCTTGATTTGCCGCTGGAGCGCCTGCGGCGCGAGTTCCTCAGGACGCGTTCGATCGTCCTCGCGACCGACGAGGAACGCCCGAGCCTCGATATTGCGGGTGTCACTACCGTCGCCACCGAGCCCTATCGCCTCACGCTCGCCGTCGACGTCGCGGCGACGCCGATCGAGCGCGTGGTCGAGACGGCGCTGGCGCGCCTCTCGCTGCGTGACATCGTGATCGAGAACCCTCCGCTCGAGGCAGTGATTGCGGCGATCTATCGGGGTGAAGCACCTTCGCGGGTGCCGCCGTGAGCGCGCGTTCGCTATATCCCCTCCTCGCTTACGCAACGCTCGGCTGGCGAAGGGCCGTGACGAACCTGCTCGACCTGCTCGGCAACGTGCTGCTCTATTGGGTCATCCTCGCGATCTTCTGGGGCCTTTGGAGCGCCACGCCGCTGCACGAACTCGGCACCGAGTTCACGCAGGAGCGGCTCTTCGCTTACCTCGCCGTGACCGAATGGATCGCCTTCGCGGTCGGGCTCCCCTATCGCGAGGTCGAGGCGGAGATCCAGGGCGGGACTATCGACATGCGCCTGGCGCGACCGATCCCATTCGGTCTCGCGACGCTGGCAATCTGGGTCGGCGAGGCCGCATGCCGCTCCGTCGTGCTGGCGAGCGCCGGCGTCGGGGCACTGCTTTACGCGCTCGGCACGATACCCCTGCCCATGCCGAGCGGGGCGCTGTTGCTCGCGTCGGTCGCTCTCTCGGTGATTCTGGTCTTGCTCTGGCACCTGCAGATCGGGCTGGTCGCGGCCTGGCTCGGCATGTCCGCGCCGACCTTCTGGATCTGGCAGAAGCTCCTGTTCGTATTCGGCGGCTTGATCATGCCGCTCACGATCTATCCCGCAGGCTTCGGCGCCGTCGCCAAGGCGAGCCCGTTCGCGGCGATGCTGTTCGCGCCGGGCTCGCTGATGCTGCAAGACGGCGCCGAGCACGCGGCGTGGACGATCGGGCTGCAGCTGGCCTGGCTCGCGCTATCGATCTTGTGCGCGGTCGCGGTCGAGCGCGCCGCGGTCCGGCGCTTCGTCGAGCACGGGACCAGTCGATGACCCCCAGCTATATCGCCAGCTTGCTGCGCCTCACCCTGCACGCCCTAGTGGCGCGGCCGGCCGTCACGCTGAGCGCCGCCGGCTTCATGTTCGCGAACAACCTGGTGTTCTTCGTGACCTGGGCGATCTACTTCGCAAATTTCTCGGCGCTGCGCGGCTGGCGCCTCGAGGACGTGGCCTTGCTGATTGGCATGGTGGTCTGGGCCTATGGCGTCGCCGTGGTGTTCGCTGGCGGCGTCCGCACGATGGCGCGCACCATCGTCGACGGCGGTCTCGACGTGCATCTCGGACGCCCGCAGCATCCGCTGCCGAGCCTGCTGTTCGGGCGCCCCGTCCCCTCGGGCCTCGGCGACATGGCGAGCGCACTCCCTTTCTGGCTCTGGCTGGGTGGGCGCAGCGTCAGCGACCTGCCGCTGCTGATTCTGGCCGCGACTTCAGCCGCGGTCATCTTGGGCTCGGCGGTCGCGATCATGCAGTGCCTGGTGTTCTGGTGGCCGCGCGCGCTCGGATTCTGCGAGCAGCTCTACGAGATGTTCGTGATGGTGACTTACTACCCGCAGCATGCCTACGGATTCGGCGCGCGCGTCCTGTTGCTGACCGTGTTCCCGGCGGCCTTGATCGGGTTCCTGCCGACCGAAGCCGTGCGCGCGCACAGCGCGCTCCTCGTTGCGGCAGTGGTCGGCGCCGCCGTGGTTTACGCAGCGCTCGCGCTCTTGGTGTTCAATCTCGGGCTCCGCCGCTATGCCTCGGGCAACCGATTCGCGGAACTCCGCTGACGAGCGCTTGTCCTCGTGTCTCGCTCGGCCTAAATTAGTTTAGAACTAAACTATCTCGGTCGGTAGCCACGGTGGCACGCACGGAGGCGGAAGCGCTCGATGGGCTGCACGCGGCGGTGACTGGCGCCGGCAGTGGCATCGGTGCGGCCTCCGCCACGGCTCTGGCTCGGGCGGGCGCGAGGGTGACCCTGCTCGGCCGGCGGCGCGAGCGGCTCGATGCTCAGGTGCGCGCGATCTCGGAGCAAGGCGGCAGCGCTGCCGCGCAAGTTCTCGATGTGACGGACGCGGCAGCGGTTCCCGCCGCCTTCGAGGCGGCCGCGAAGCGCTTCGGCGCGGTCGATATCCTCGTCAACAATGCGGGCGACGCCGAGAGCGCCCCGTTCGGCAAAACCTCGCTCGAGCTCTTCGAGCGCATGCTGCACGTCAATCTCACGGGTGCATTCGTGTGCACCCAAGCAGTGCTGCCGGCGATGCTGCGCGCCAAGCGCGGCCGCATCGTCAACATTGCCTCGACGGCGGGGATCAAAGGCTATCCCTACGTCGCCGCTTATTGCGCGGCGAAGCACGGGCTCGTCGGTCTTACCCGCTCGCTGGCACTCGAGACGGCCAGAACCGGTGTGACCGTGAACGCGGTCTGCCCGGGTTACACCGAGACCGAGCTGGTGGATCAGGCGGTGGCGAGGATCGCCGACAAGACTGGACGCAGTGCCGACGCCGCGCGCGCCGAGCTCGCGGCGACCAATCCGATGGGGCGTTTGATGACGCCGGAGGAGGTCGCGGCAACGGTGCTTTATCTCTGCCTGCCAAGCTCGACCGCAATCACGGGCCAGGCGATCGTGGTAGCGGGTGGCGAGGTCATGCCATGAACGACGCGGTCACGCTCCACGACCGCGAAAGCGCGCTCGCAAGCGACACCAAGCTCGAGCTCAAAGTGTGGCTCAGGCTCCTCACCTGCACCACGCTGATTGAGCGCGAGGTCCGGCAGAGCCTGCGCGAGCGGTTCGACACCACGATCGCCCGCTTCGATCTGCTGTCGCAGCTCGACCGCGCACCTAAGGGGCTCACCATGGGCGAGCTCTCCTCGCGTCTCATGGTGACGAACGGCAACGTCACCGGCTTGACCGACGCACTCGTGCGCGAAGGCCTGGTGAGCCGCGCGCCCGAGCCGGACGACCGCCGCAGCCTGCGCATCCGGCTGACATCCACCGGCAAGCAATTCTTCGACGCCATGACGCCGGTCCACGAGCGGTGGATCGACCGGCTCATGGCGGGGCTCACCCGCGCCGAGATGGCGCATCTCTTGGAGCTGCTCGGCAGGCTCAAGCAGTCGCTCGCCGCAGCGGGAGCGCAAAAATGAAGGGCGGCGACATCAAGACTTCGCATGTCCGCTGGAGCGTCGAGGGCAAGGTCGGCACCCTCACGCTCGACCGGCCCGAGCGAAAGAACCCCCTCACCTTCGAGAGCTACGCGGAGCTGCGCGAGCTCTTCCGCGCGCTCGCTCACGTCGAGGACGTGAAGGCCGTGGTGCTCGCGGGCGCCGAAGGCAATTTCTGCTCGGGCGGCGACGTCCACGACATCATCGGCCCGCTCACGAAGAAGGACATGAGCGGGCTCCTCGAGTTCACGCGGATGACCGGCGATCTCGTGAAGGCGATGCGGCTCTGCCCGCAGCCGATCGTCGCCGCGATCGATGGCGTCTGCGCGGGCGCCGGCGCGATCCTCGCGATGGCCTCGGACCTCCGCTTCGGCACGGCGCGCAGCAAGGTCGCTTTCCTCTTCGTGCGCGTGGGGCTCGCGGGCTGCGACATGGGTGCCTGCGCGATCCTGCCACGGATCATCGGCCAAGGCCGCGCCGCGGAGTTGCTCTATACCGGTCGCTCCCTCGCCGGCGAAGAGGCGGAGCGCTGGGGCTTCTACAATCGCCTCAGCGAGCCCGACGCGGTGCTGAAAGACGCGACCGAGATGGCCGCGAGCCTGGCGAACGGGCCCGCCTTCGCGCATGCCCTCACCAAGCGGATGATGCATCTGGAATGGGACATGGGCGTCGATGCCGCGATCGAAGCCGAGGCACAAGCCCAAGCGATCGCCATGCAGACCCGCGATTTCCGCCGCGCCTACGAGGCCTTCGTCGCAAAACAGAAACCCGTGTTCGAGGGCAATTGATGGCCGACCGCAGCTTCCTCGCCTGGCCTTTCTTCGAGCCGCGGCACCGCGACTTCGCCGCCGGCCTCGAGGATTGGGCGCGGAAGGTGGTGAGCCCCCACGTCGAGGAAGACGAGCGCGATATCGACGGCACGTGCCGGCTCTTGGTGCGGCTCCTCGGGGAGTCGGGCTGGCTCAAAAACTGTGTCACCGCACCCTACGGCGGCGCGGCCGACAGGCTCGACGTGCGCACACTCTGCCTGGCGCGCGATATTCTCGCGCGCCACTCCGGTCTCGCGGATTTCGCCTTCGCGATGCAGGGGCTCGGTAGCGGCCCGATCACACTCTTCGGCACGCCCGAGCTCAAGGCCGCCTATCTGCCGAAGGTCGCCGAAGGCCGGCAGATCGGCGCCTTCGCGCTCTCCGAGCCCGAGGGCGGCTCCGACGTCGCGAGCCTGCGGATGACCGCGCGCCGCGACGGCAATCATTTCGTGCTCGACGGACGGAAGACCTGGATCTCCAACGCGGGCATCGCGGACCACTACGTGGTCTTCGCGCGCACCGGCGAAGCGCCGGGCGCCAAGGGCCTCTCTGCCTTTGTCGTGGACGCGGACAATCCGGGCCTCAAGGTCGCCGAGCGCATCGAGGTGATCGCGCCGCATCCCTTGGGCACGCTCGCTTTCGAGAATTGCCGCGTTCCCGCCACGCACCTTCTTGGCAAGCCCGGCGACGGCTTCAAGATCGCGCTCTCGACCCTCGACGTGTTCCGCTCGACCGTGGGCGCGGCGGCATTGGGTTTCGCGCGCCGGGCGCTCGATGAGGCCGTGGCCCGCGTGGGCTCGCGCGAGGCCTTCGGCCAGAAGCTCGGCGAATTCCAGGCAACGCAGATGCGGCTCGCGGACATGGCAACCGAGGTCGATGCCGCGGCGTTGCTGGTCTACCGCGCGGCCTGGACTCGCGATTGCGTCGCCGAGCGGGTGACCCGTGAGGCCGCGATGGCGAAGTTCTATGCCACCGAGGCGGCACAGCGCGTCATCGACGGCGCGGTACAGCTCTGGGGCGGGCTGGGTGTCACCCGCGGCGTGCCCGTCGAGCGGCTCTACCGCGAGATCCGCGCGCTTCGGATCTACGAGGGTACCAGCGAGATCCAGAAGCTCGTGATCGCGAGCCAGGTGCTGGCGGCGCCAGGAGCGAACCGATGAGGCTCCTCGAACCCCTCACGCTCAACGGCCTCACGCTCCCGAACCGCGTGGTGGTGCCGGCGATGGTGACGCGGCTCTCCGGCGAGGACGGCTTCGTCAACCAGGCCGTGCGCGATCGCTACGTCCGCTATGCCCAGGGCCACGTCGGCATGATCGTCGTAGAGGCGACCGCGATCCACGACAGCAAGTCAGGCCCCCTGCTTCGCCTCTCGCGCGACGAGTTCATCGCTGGACATCGCGATCTCGTGCAGCGCGTCCACGACACGTCAGACTCCAAGATCCTGCCGCAGATCATCCACTTCATGAAGGTGGCGCGCTCGGGTTGGCGGCAGAAGATCGACAGCCTGAGCTTCGAGGACATCGACACCATCGTCGAGCAGTTCGGCGCCGCTGCGGGACGCGCGCGCGAGGCCGGCTATGACGGCGTCGAGCTCCATTCGGCGCACGCCTACACGCTCTCGTCCTTCCTCTCGCGGCACAATCCGCGCCGCGACCTCTACGACGGGCGCACGCTCGAGGGGCGGCTGCGCATGTTCGGCCGCGTCATGGCCAAGGTCCGCGAGACCGTCGGCGCGGATTTCCCGGTGGGTGTTCGCTTCCTGGCGGAAGAGGCGATCAAGGACGGCTACGCGCTCCCGGACGCGCAGCGGATCGCGCTTCGCATGGCTCAGCTCGGTGTCGACTACATCTCGCTCTCGATCGGCGGCAAATTCGAGGACGCCATCCACAAGCCCGGCCAGCCGCTCTATCCCTATACCGGCTATTCCGGCGATCGCTGCATGCCCGGCGACTGGTATCCGCCGCTGCCGCACGCGGGCCACGCCGCCGAGATCAAGCGCTACATCAACACCAAGGGCTACACGACGCCGGTGGTTTCCGTCGGTAAGATCAGCGATCCTGACGAGGCCGAGCGATTGCTGGAAAGTGGCAAAGCCGACCTCATCGGCATGGCGCGCCAGCTACTCTCCGATCCTGACTGGGTGCGCAAGGTCGAGGAGCACCGGACCGACAAGATCATCCGCTGCATCTATTGCAACGTCTGCAAGCAGCTCGACGAGAATTTCCGGTTGGTGTCCTGCTTCCTTTGGCCCAAGGGCGCGATCCAGGCGCCGCAAGAGGATCGCGCGGCGACGGGACCCAGTTGGGGCTCGGCCGAGCCGCTCTCCGTCAGCGTGGAGGCGGGTCAGGTGCGCCTCACCTGGAAGCCCGCGACGGGCTCGGGGATCGCGGGCTACGACGTCCACCGCGCCGAGGATGCCGGCGAGGCCGGCGTCGTCGAGGCCGTGAAGAGCGCGCGCTTCCTCGACCGCAATGTCCTCGGCGGCCTCCGCTACACCTACTACGTCATGGCTTACGACAGTTCCGGCCGGCACAGTCCGCCCTCCAACAGCGTGACCATCGAGATGCCGATGCCGGAGGCGGCTCCCACCCGCAGCCCCCAAGCGACCCATGCCTCTTGATCCCAGCGGCCCGCTCGACCCCAGCGGCCACGCCGACACCTTCGCCCGCGACCACCTGCCCTCGCGCGATCTCTGGCCGGTGATGGAGTACGGCACCGTGCCGGGGCTCGATTACCCCCGGCGCCTCAATGCCGCCGTGGAGCTCCTCGACCGCATGGTCGAGAAGGGCCACCGCGACCGTCCGTGCCTCCGCACCGACAAGGCTGTCTGGACTTACGGCGAGCTTCTCGAGAAGGCGAACCGTATCGCCAACGTCCTGGTGCGCGACCTCGGCCTCAAGCCGGGCAATCGCGTCCTTCTGCGCGCTGCCAACACGCCGATGCTGGTCGCGTGCTGGTTCGCGGTGGTCAAGGCGGGTGGCATCGCTGTTGCGACCATGCCCTTGCTCAGGGCCCGTGAGCTCAACCAGATTATGAGCAAATCTAATGTGAAATTATGCCTATGTGACAGCCTATTAAAGCAGGACCTTGAAACAGCAGGCGAGTGCTTTCGAACGCCGATTCAGACACTCCATTTCAACACTGATGCCAGCGACGGCGTCGAGGCACGCATGCGCCGGCAGCCTGCGACCTTCGAGAACGCCGCCACCTCCCACGACGACGTCGCGCTGATCGCCTTCACCTCCGGCACGACCGGCGTCGCCAAAGGGACCATGCATTTCCACCGCGACGTACTCGCGGTCTGCGACACCTTCCCGCCCTATGTGCTGAAGCCCCGGGCGGACGACATCTTCTTGGGCAGTCCGCCCCTCGCCTTCACCTTCGGCCTTGGCGGGTTGGTGCTGTTTCCGATGCGGGTGGGCGCATCGACGTTCCTGGTGGAGAGGCCGAGCCCCGACGCGCTCCTGGAGGCCGTCGGGCGCCACCGCGCCACCGTTCTGTTCACGGCACCCACGGCCTATCGCACCATGGCGGACCAGGCCGGCAAGCACGACCTCAGGAGCCTCCGCGAGTGCGTCTCCGCCGGCGAGACCCTGCCGCTGCCGGTCTTCGAGGCCTTTCGGCGCGCGACCGGCATTCGCATCATCGATGGCATCGGCTCGACCGAGCTGCTGCACATCTTCATCTCCTCCGCGCGCGACGAGATCCGACCCGGCGCCACCGGAAAGCCTGTGCCGGGCTATCGCGCCGAGGTCGTCGACGACGAGGGCAGGCCGGTGCCGCCCGACACCGTCGGCCGCCTCGCGATCCGTGGGCCCACGGGCTGCCGCTATCTCGACAATATCGAGCAGCAGCAGAAATACGTGAAGAACGGCTGGAACCTCACCGGCGACGCCTATCGCAAGGACGTCGATGGCTACTTCTGGTATCAGGCACGCACCGACGACATGATCATTAGCGCGGGCTACAACATCTCCGGCCCCGAGGTGGAGGCGGCGCTGCTCGATCACCCCAAGGTGCTCGAATGCGCCGTGGTAGGCTCGCCCGACACCGGCCGCGGCGAGATCGTGAAAGCCTTTGTCGTGCTGCGCCCCGGAGCGGTCCCGAGCGACGCTCTCGTCCAGGACATTCAGGACTTCGCCAAGGCGGAGATCGCGCCCTACAAATACCCGCGCTCGATCGAGTTCGTGCCCGACCTGCCGCGCACCGAGACCGGCAAGGTGCAGCGCTTCAAGCTTCGCGAGGTCGAGCGCGAGCGGGCCCGGGAGAAGGCGGGACACTGACGTCCGCGCCCGCGACTTCGTAATGCCAGGCGAAGTTGTCGAATTCAGCCAGCACCGTCTGCGCCTCCGGCTCGACCACGGCGGTCTCGGGATCATCGCCCGCGAAGGCGCGGATCGCATCGAGCGAGTCCCAGAACGTCACTGCCAGGAACTCGGTGCGCCCGCCGACGGTCCGTTTCAGGAGATAGGCGCCGCGATGACCCGCGATATCCTGCAATGCGGGAAACACCTTGGTCGTCGCGTGATGTTGGTACGTGTCTGCGTTCCCGGCCACCGCCACGCCGCGCCAGAGTCGAGCGATCATGCGTGCTTCCTTCGAATTTTTGGCTCCGCCCTAAGTTCGCTATGATGCGGCCGCGCGTATTGGCGAAAATTGCACGGCACGGGCGGAGCGTTTGACATGGCACGCGTCGATCCGCGGAACACGACGGAGTACTGGTGGGACCGGCACGTCAGCGGCCTCAGCCTCATGCGCGCGGATTTCACCACGCACGAGTATCCGCCGCACACGCACCAGGCCTTCGTGGTGGCCGTTACCGAGCAGGGCGGCTCGGTCATCAGGAGCCGCGGCCGCGTCGAGGAAGCGGATCGCGCCGCGCTCTTCGTGTTCAATCCGGACGAGCCGCACGCGGGCTGGATGGGCCGCAGCCGTCTCTGGCGCTACCGCTCGCTATACCTGACGCAGTCAGCGATCGATACGGTGGCGGCCGAGCTCGGCGTCGAGCGCCTGCCCTATTTCACCGAGAACCTGTTCCGCGACGCCGATCTCATCGAGGCGTTCCTGTCGCTCCATCGTGCGTTCGAGGCGAGCCGCGATGCCTTCCACGAGCGCGAGCTCCTGGTCGGCAGCTTCGGCCGGCTGTTCCAGCGGCACGGCAGCGGCGGCGAGCGGATCGCGGCCGCTCCCCGCGACGACACGCTCCTGCGCGCGGCGATCGACCGGATGCGGAGCGAGTACCGCCGCGATCTGCAGCTCCGCGATCTCGCGGCCCCGCTTGGATTGACGGCGTTCCAACTCATCGGGCTCTTCCGTCGTACCACTGGGCTCACGCCCCACGCCTACCTGACCCAGGTCCGGCTCGCCGCAGCGTGCCGAGGCCTTCGCCACGGCCTCCCCATCGCAGACGTCGCCGCCGATACCGGCTTCTACGACCAGAGCGCGCTCACACGCCACTTCAAGCGCTGCTACGGCATCACGCCGCGACAGTTCGGAACCGCCGCCGCAGCTGGCCGCACAATTTTCGCCAATACGATGGAGCCGCGGCCGTCGTAGACCCCAGGGGCCTCAGCAGCAGTCGGCCTCGCAATGTCTCACTATTATTGCCACGACTATCCGGAGACTCTCGTCCTCGAGACTCGAGTGCTCGACGCTCGCCCGGGCAAGGTCGTGCTTGCGGACTCCCCGTTCTACCCCGGCGGTGGCGGACAGCCGCCCGATCGCGGGCTGCTGCGCTGGCAGAACGGCGAAGCGGCCGTGACCGGCTTCGAGTACGCCGACGGCAAGCTCTGGCATCTGCTCGCGGGTTCCGCCGAGCCATCCGGCAGCGTCGAGGCGGTGGTCGATCCCGCTTTCCGCCGCACCATGCGGCAGCTGCACACGGACTCGCATATCCTGAACGCGCTCATCTACCAGGCCTTCGACGGTGCGCTGGTGACGGGCGTACAGATGTACGACGACGGCACCGCGCGGATGGATTTCGACCTGCCCGGCGCCGACAACGATCGCATCCGCGCCCTCGAGGCACCGATCAACGAGGTGATCGCGCGGGACGTGCCGCTGACCTTCGGCTATGTGCCGCTCGCGGACGCCCAGGCGCAGCACGGCCTGATCCGCAGCCGCTCGGTCGCGCCGCCGCCAACCGCCGACGGCTTGATCCGCATCGTCGAGATCGTCGGGCTCGACCGTCAGGCCTGCGGCGGCACGCATCTGGCGGGCACCGGTGGCTCACCGCCGATCCGCATCCTCAAGATCGACAACAAGGGCCGGCATAATCGGAGAGTCCGGATCGGGCTCGTCGGCTCGATGGCAGCGACCTAGCGCGCCTTATCCGATCTGCGTTCCGCCGGGGCCGACGCGGCACCGGAGGTGCACGCCGCCATCGTTGCCCCATTGCACCAGCAGGGGATAATCGCTGGTTCCATCGTCCAGCCGTTCCGGCGCCCCTTCGGTGCCGAGTACGGTAAAGCCGAGCCGTTGCGCCTCCTGCTGGCAGCCGGTGGGGACGGGATTGAGGGGTGACGGCGGCACGTCCTGCTCGCATGCAACCAGGAGCGGAGCCAGCGCCAGGACGCCGAAAATACCGATCCGTGCCATGCCCATGTCCCCGTGCCCTTCTTTCTCAGCCTAGAGCAGGTGACGAGCCCGCCGTCCCCGCACTTTGGCGCGGACCCGTCGCCAAGGCAACGGCAGCCTCGGTAGGCGAATTGACGGGTCTAAGGCCTTGCAAAAGCTTCAATGCCCCGCAACTATCGCGCCCTCATGAAGCTTGCCCTGGACCGGCGGAGGACTTTCCCGTGTTTCGACGAGTACTGCAGCCTCAAGATGGATGCGTGACGTATGGCCGATAACGAGAATTGGGTCACGGTGGCCTCGCGCCCTAAGCTCGGCGACGGGGACGTGCTCGGCGTATCCGTCGGCGAAGAGCAGATCGCGCTCTACAACCTCGGCGGCGAGATCTACGCCACCTCGAACATCTGCACGCACGCCTTCGCGCTGCTGTCCGACGGCTGGCTCGACGGCGAGGTGATCGAATGCCCGCTCCATGCGGGCCGTTTCGAGGTAAAGACCGGCAAGGGTCTGGGCCCGCCGATCCCCTGCGACATCAAGACCTATCCGGTCCGGGTGGTCGGCGACGACGTGCAGGTGCAGCTCTCCGGCTGAGCCCTAGAGCCTGTTTTGAATCAGAGCAAGATTCACGAATCAGGCTGATTCAGCCTGATCCTTGAATCTTGCTCTGGGGTCAGCGGTGCTCGCTCGCGAGCCGCAGACCGAAAGCGATCAGGACGGCGCCGGTGACGCCCTCGATGGCGCGGCGAATGCCGCTGCGACGCAGGACATCGCCGGCTTTCGCCACCGCGAAGGCGTAGGCCGTGAGCCAGGTCAGCGTCACCATCGAGAAGGTCAGGCCGAGCACCATGAGTGTGCCAAATGACGCGCCCTCCACCGGCACGAATTGCGGGAACAAGCTCGCGAAGAACGCGGCGATCTTCGGATTGGCGAGATCGTTGATCAGGCCCTGTCGAAATGCGCCGAGCGCACAGAGACGTCGCCGTGTCTGAGGGCTCGAGGTGCCCGGCGCCGCGATCGTCGGCCGAAGCGCGCTCAAGAGCGACTGCACACCGACCCAGATGAGATAAGCGGCGCCGGCATAGCGCAGCGCCTCGAATACCGGTGCTGACGCAACCAGCACGCCAACGACGCCGGCGCTCGCCGCCAGCGCCCAGATCATCAGACCCGTCGACACGCCCATCGCCGTGAATATGCCGCCGCGCGTGCCGCCGATGAGCGTGTTCCGGATGGTGAGCGCCGTATCGGGCCCGGGCGTCGTGATCACAACGAGCGCGATGCCGAGGAATGCGAGATAGTTCGTCATGCACGGGACTGTGACCCGCCTCGAACACGTGGGTCAAGCGATGCTAGGATGTTTCGATGAGTGAAAGCGCAGCGCGCTTCCCCTACCGCAGGAGCGCCGATCAGAGCGCACCGCGGCCGGCACAGCATCCGGTGATCGTGGTGGGTGCGGGACCCGTGGGGCTCGCGCTCGCAATGGATCTGGTACTGCGCGGCATCCCCACTGTGGTGCTCGACGAGGACGATACCGTCAGCACCGGCAGCCGCTCGATCTGCTGGGCGAAACGCACACTCGAGATCTACGACCGGCTCGGCTGCGCCGAGCCAATGATGGCGCGCGGGATCACCTGGAACCGCGGCAAGGTCTTCCACGGCGATCGCCTGCTCTACGAGTTCGATCTCCTGCCCGAGCACGGGCACCGGTTTCCCGCCTTCATCAACTTGCAACAGAATCTCGCCGAGGAGATTTTTGTCCGCCGCGCGCAGGAGCTGGCGGCCGAGGGCCTCGATCTCCGCTGGAAGAACCGGGTCACGACCGTGGTGGCCGAGCGCGATCACGTGCGCGTCGAGGTCGACACACCCGACGGGCCCTATCGCCTGCGCTGCGACTATCTCATCGCGGCGGACGGCGTGCGCAGCACGGTGCGCCGGGCGCTCGGCCTCGATTTCACGGGCCGTGTCTTCGAGGACCGATTCCTGATCACCGACGTCCGGATGCGCGTGGATTTTCCACCGGAGCGACGCTTTTGGTTCGATCCGACCTTCCATTGCGGCCGCTCCGCGCTGCTGCACCGGCAGGCCGATGACACCTGGCGCATCGATCTGCAGCTTGGGCCGGACGCCGATCCAGAGCACGAACTGCGGCCGGAGACCGTGACGCCTCGACTGCGCGCGATGCTCGGGCCTGGTATTCCCGTCGAGATCGTGTGGTCCAGCCTCTACACGTTTCAGTGCCGGCGGCTCGAGCGATTCCGCCATGGCCGCGTGTTCTTCGCCGGCGACGCCGCGCATCAGGTCTCGCCCTTCGGCGCCCGCGGCGGCAATGGTGGCGTGCAGGACGCCGACAATCTCGCCTGGAAGCTGGCGTTGGTGCTGCAAGGCGCCGCGCCCGAGCGCCTGCTCGACAGCTACGACGCCGAGCGGATTCCCGCCACCGACGAGAATATCGGACACTCGACGCGGGCGACCGATTTCATCTCGCCCAAGGGCGACGTATGCCAAGCCTTTCGCGACGC
>DATEGF010000111.1:0-5202 GCA_035280245.1 Allostellaceae bacterium | reverse complement strand
CTCGTCAGTGAGGCGATCGCGGAGCGCATGAACATATGCGCCGTCGATTTTCCCGAGGGCATGAATGAGCTCTCGGAGGCCGATCTGACGCCGGTACCGTCCTCGGCGGTGAAGCCGCCGCGTATCAAGGAGTCGCCAGTGAATATGGAATGCAAGCTGATCGAGGAGCTGCGCTTCGGCGATGGCGGCAAGCGCTCGATCGTGCTCGGCGAGGTCCTGCGGTTCCACATCCACGACGATGTGCTGACACCGCGTGGCCATGTCAACCTCGCTCAGATGAAGCCGGTGGGGCGGCTTGCCGGCAGCGGCTATATCCGCTTGTCGGATCGATTCGACATCAAGCGCTTGAGTTACAAGGACTGGCAGGACCGCAAGCAGAACGGCTCCGGCTCCTAGCGGGCGGCTGGTAGCAGCAGTGTCACGATCTCCGCGATGCAGGCGGGCTTCGCGCTCCCCTCGAGCTCGACGGTCGTTTCCCAGGTGACACGCACGGCGCTATTGGCGCCATCCTCTGTCGACAATATCCTGAGATGCGTCCGCAGCCTTCCGTCGCGCGGCACCGGCGTCGGGAAGCGAACCCGATTGGAACCGTAGTTGAAGCGCGAGCCCACGCCGGCGACGGAGTAGAGGTCCCGGATCATCGCGGGGATGAGCGAGAGCGTCAGATAGCCGTGGGCGATGGTGGTGCCGAGCGGCGAGCGCGCAGCCCGCGCGGGATCGACGTGGATCCACTGGTGGTCGTCAGTGACGTCGGCAAACCGGTCGATCAGGTCCTGCGTCACCGTCATCCAGGGGCTGACGCCAAGCATCTCGCCCGCGGCCGATTTGAGCTCGGCAAGGCTCCTGAATTCGCGCATTACAAACATCCTCCCCGAAAATTGCCGAGCTGGTCACGTATACCCCTCACCCAGCTCCGGCTAAACTCGCTTCGCTCGCTAAGCCTACGCAACCCTCTCCCGCAAGGGGAGAAGGAAGCAACGGAGCTCGTTATTCTCCCGCTCCCCTTGCGGGAGAGGGTTGGGGTGAGGGGTACTTGCAAGCACGCCCCGGAACGCGTTTGCTTAGCCCGCAACACCAGAAAGGAATCCGCCATGGCCGAAGCGGTGATCGTCTCGACCGCGCGCACGCCGATCGGAAGAGCATTTCGCGGCGCGTTCAATAACACCTACGGCGCGACCCTCACGGGTCATGTGATCGAGCATGCCGTGAAGCGCGCCAAGATCGACCCGGGCGAGATCGAGGACGTCGTGATCGGCTGCGGGTTTCCCGAGGGTACCACGGGCAACAACATCGCGCGCCAAGCGGCGCTCCGGGCGGGGCTTCCAGTCACAGCCGCGGCCGAGACGGTGAATCGCTTCTGCAGCTCGGGGTTGATGGCGGTCAGCATCGCGGCGCAGCGCGTGATGGTGGACGGCGTCCCTGCGATGGTGGCGGGCGGTGTCGAATCGATCAGCCTCGTGCAGAACGCTGCGAACACGTCCTTCAACCACGATCCCTGGCTCAAGGAGCACAAGCCCGACATATGGATGGCCATGATCGACACCGCCGAGGTGGTGTCGAGGCGCTACCAGGTGACGCGCGAGAAGCAGGACGAGTTCTCGCTCTTGAGCCAGCAGCGGACGGCCGCCGCCCAGAAGGCCGGCCGGTTCGACTCCGAGATCGTGCCGCTGCCGAGCATAAAGTCGATGAGCGACAAGGAGAGCGGCAAGACCTGGACCGAGCCGGTCATGCTCGCCAAGGACGAGGGTAACCGTCCCGAGACTACGCTCGCCGGCCTCGCGCAGCTCAAGCCCGTGCGCGAGGGCGGACACATCACGGCTGGGAATGCGAGCCAGCTCTCCGACGGCGCGTCCGCTTGCGTGGTGATGGACGCGAAGCTCGCGGAGAAGCGCGGCCTCGATCCGCTCGGCATCTACCGCGGCATGGTCGTGACGGGCTGCGAGCCTGACGAGATGGGGATCGGCCCGGTCTTCGCGGTGCCGAAGCTCTTGCAGCGGCACGGGCTCAAGATCTCCGACATCGATCTTTGGGAGCTCAACGAGGCCTTCGCCGTGCAGTGCCTCTACTGCCGCGACCGGCTCGGCATCGACCCCGAGAAGTACAACGTCGACGGCGGTGCGATCTCCATCGGCCACCCCTACGGCATGAGCGGCGCACGCCTGGTCGGCCACGCGCTCATCGAGGGGAAGCGCCGCAAGGCCCGCTACGCCGTGGTCACCATGTGCATCGGCGGCGGTATGGGCGCCGCGGGGTTGTTCGAGATCGCCTAGAGGCGTCCCGCGATCGTCACGCCGCCATCGACCACAATCGCCTGGCCCGTGACGAAGCTGCCGGCCTTCGAGGCCAGGAACACCGCGGCGCCGGCGATGTCGACGGGCTCGCCGATGCGCTTCAGGGGCGCTTGGCTCACGGCCTGCTCCAGCACGACCGGGTCCTCCCAGAGGGCGCGGGCGAAATCGGTCTTCACCAGCCCCGGCACGATGCAGTTGATGCGGATGTTGTGCTGGCCCCACTCCACCGCCAGGTTCCGGCAGAGCTGCAAATCCGCCGCCTTGGAGATCGCGTAGACGCCGAGCATGGGGCTGCCGCGAAGCCCGGCAATGCTCGAGACGATCATCACGACGCCGTCTTTGCGCTCGGCCATCTCCGGCATCACCAGCTGCATCAGCCAGAGATTGCTTCGCACGTTGGAGCTCATGGTCTTGTCGTAGGCCTCGTCGGAGACGTCGAGCAGCGGGCCGTAGTAAGGATTGACCGCGGCGTTGCAGACGAGGATGTCGACCCGACCGTACTGCTTGCGTGTGCCCTCGATCAGCGCTTGGAGCTGCGCCTTGTCGCCGACGTTGCAGGGAATGCTGATAGCCTTGCCGCCGGCCTTGACGATCCCGGCGGCAACTTCCTCGCAGGGGGCCGCCTTGCGGCTCGAGATCACGACATTCGCGCCCTTGAGCGCCATCTGCTCCGCGATCGCGCGGCCGATGCCGCGCGAGGAGCCCGTGATGACCGCGGTCTTGCCGGTGAGATCGAAGAGGTCCATGGCGCGCCTCCAGCTAAGGAGTGAATGCTTGCGAGACCCTATCGCAGGCGGTGGCGCGGCGTCATCCCCGCCAAGAGAGCCGCTTGACAGCCGCGCTCCGTCGGCGTTATTTCGACCATCGATCCGTGGTGATTTGGCCGACCGGCTTGCGACCACGTTAAACCTCCGCTAAAAGGTCGGGCGTTCTTTGGGAACCCTGGGCCTTCGCGGCGCCGGGGTTTTTTCTTGGGAGCGGCCGGCGGCTCGCAAAAGGAGAGACGCCGATGCCTGCCTCGAACGCGCTGCCCGACAATTCCCACCTCGCGACCCTTCTCGTGCATGGCGGCGGCTTGCGCAGCCAACACACCGAGACCAGCGAGGCCCTCTACATGACCTCGGGCTACGTCTACGCGAGCGCCGAGGAGGCGGAATCGGCGTTCACGAATGACGGCTCGCGCTACGTCTATTCGCGCTATGCCAATCCCACGGTCTCGATGTTCGAGGAGCGGCTGCGGCTGATCGAGGGCGCCGAGGTTTGCCGCGGGACCGCGAGCGGCATGGCGGCGGTGTTCGCAGCCCTTGCCTCGGTCGTGAAGGCCGGCGATCGACTGGTGGCATCGCGAGCGCTCTTCGGTTCCTGTCTCCACATCGTGAAGAACATCCTGCCGAAATACGGCGTCGAGACCGAGACCGTCGACGGTCGCGATCTCGACGCGTGGCGCCGCGCGCTGTCGAAGCCCACGAAGCTCGTGTTCTGTGAGACACCCTCTAACCCGACTCTCGAACTCGTCGACCTCGAAGCCGTGGCGAAGCTCACGCATGCGGCCGGTGGCATTCTCGTCGTCGATAACGTGTTTGCGACACCGCTCCTGCAGCGGCCACTCCGGCTCGGCGCTGACGTTGTGGTCTATTCCGCAACCAAACACATCGATGGACAGGGCAGAAGCCTCGGCGGTGCAGTGCTGGGCTCGAAGCAGTTCGTCACCGATCACCTCGCGCCGTTCCTGCGTCACACGGGTCCCTCGATCAGCCCCTTCAACGCCTGGCTGCTGGTGAAAGGGCTCGAGACGCTGCCGCTGCGTGTGCAGCAGCACTGCCGCAATGCCGCGGAGGTCGCCGCCTTCCTCGAGAAGCATCCGAAGGTGAAGCGCACAATTTACCCGGGCCTCGAGAGCCATCCGCAATATCAGCTGGCGCGCCGGCAGATGACCGGCAGCGGCAACCTGGTGGCGTTCATCACCGCCGGTGGCAAGGCAGGCGCCTTCCGGTTCCAGAACGCGCTGCGCATCGTCAAGATCTCGAACAACCTCGGCGATGCCAAGAGCCTGATCACGCATCCCGCGACCACCACGCACCAGAAACTCTCGCCGGAGGACAAAGCGACCTTGGGCATCGACGAGGCGCTGGTGCGGCTCTCGGTCGGCCTCGAGGATGCCGCTGATCTGATCGAGGATCTCGACCGCGCGCTCGCCGCGGTCTGAGTCTGAGGCAGCGTTGCGCCGACGCGCGCTTTAGGCTGGAATGCCGCCGAGGAGGCGGCATGACCGGCTTCAAGTCGCATTACATCACGGCGAACGGCATCCGCATTCACTATCTGCGAGAGGGCCGTGGCCCGGCGCTCCTGCTGCTGCACGGCTGGCCGGAGTTCTGCCGCGTCTGGCAGAAGTGTATTCCTGCACTCTCCGCTGAGTTCGAAGTGATCGCGCCGGATCTGCGCGGCTTCGGGGATACGGAGAAGCCGTCGCACGGACCTTCCGCGGAAGCCGGTGCCGACGTGCACGCGGCCGACGTCCTGGCTTTGATGGATGGGCTCGGCCTCGAGCGCGTCGGCATCGTCTCGCACGATGTCGGCGCCTATGCCGCGCAGTCGCTCGCGCATGCGCACCCCGACCGTCTCCGCGGCTTGTTCTTCTTCAATTGTCCCTACGCCGGCATCGGAGCGCGCTGGGCGGCGCCAGAGCATCTCTCGCAGATCTGGTACCAGTCATTCCATCAGCAACCCTGGGCCGCGGCACTGGTCGGGAACTCGCGCGAGACTTGCCGGGCCTATATCGGGCATTTCCTGCGGCACTGGGCTCACGATCCCCACGCCTTCGACGAGGACCTCGAGGCGTGGGTCGACAACTTCATGAAGCCGGGCAACCTGCAGGGCGGCTTCAACTGGTACATCAGCGCGCACCAGGCGC
>DATEGF010000110.1:0-25090 GCA_035280245.1 Allostellaceae bacterium | reverse complement strand
ATATCGGCGATCCCACCCTCGCCAATACCGGCGGCGACACCCTCGCCGGAAGCTTCGTGTTCAGTGGCGGATTGACCGTACCCGGTCCGCTCACCCTGGGTGGCGCCACCGAGCTCAACGAGGAGACGAGCGGCATCACGCTTGGGACGGTGAACCAGGGCAACAACACATTCATCGTGGTCGCCGATTCAGTCTCGCTCAACGGACCTTGGAATGGCACCGGCCCACGAGGGATCACGCCCTTCTCCAACCTGCCCATCAACCTCAACAACGGATCGAGCGGATGGGCGCTCACCGACGCGGAGCTGCAGATTCTCGCCGATCCGCCGTCTTTCGTAGTGATCGGAGGCGGGACTGCGATTACGCAAGAAGTGCTCAACATCGTGGACGGCAAGCCGATCTTCGTTCCCAACAACGCACCCGGTCCCGTCAATGTCGGGACCTTCACCTTCAATGCGCCTTTGATTCTGATCGGCAGTTCGATCGTGCTGGATGGTACGCTCTCGAAGACGTCGGGAGGCGTCGGCTTCATCACGCCCGGCTCGGTCGGCGGTCCTGGCTCACTGGATCTCGGCCCCGGCACAGGCATCTTGGCGATCGCCGCTGGCAGCGCCGACTTCAATGGCACCATTAATGGTACGGGCGGGGCCGGCGCGGCCAGCGATGTCCAGCTTATCGTTCCACCGGGCACCGGACCCTATTTGATCAACGGCGTCTGCTTCGCAGGCTGCGGCAACACGATCGACACGTCTCTGCTGGGATCTCTATTGCTGTTCTCCAATCTGCTTGATCTCAGTCAAAACGGGCTCGCGAACGGGGCAGGCGAAGGCGATCTCGGAGGCACCGATACGCTCGCGGGCATCTCACCTTCCGCAGGCCCAAGCTCCGACAACACCGCGCCGACGGACGCCTTGGTCGATGCGTTGAGTGGCCCGCTCGAGGTCAAGCCGCCGACACAGACACAGCCGCGCCTCCAGGGCTACTACTCCGCGCTGCTCGGCGGCATGCTCTACGAGTGGCGCGAGCTCTCCCACGGCACTACCGGCAACGCCGACGAGAACACCGAATTCTCCGGCTGGGGCAACGAGGCGCAGTGGTAATGCGCCGGTCCCTGCCCCTCGCCGCCGTGCTGCTGGTCGCGGCGGTTGCGGCTTGTACCGGTGGTGGCAAGGACGCCGCCGGCGTCGCGGGCATCAGCCCCGCGGCCGGCGGTAGCGATGGCGGCCTTGGCCAGAACCTCGCCGGCGAATCCTGCAGGACCCAGCCGCGCACGGGCGCCTCTGCCTTGCCTGGCGAGCCCGCGCCGCTCGGCATCCTCTGCGGCAGTGGAAAAGAGCCGGTGGGCTCGCTGTGGACGGCGGCGCTCCCGGCCAGCGAGCTCACTGGAGATGCCGATCAGAGGCACGCACGCATCCTCCGCGCCTCCGCCGAGACGCCGGGCGGGCGCCGCGCCGGGGAGCGCCTGACCTGCGACGGCGGCGAATGGACAGGCGGCAGCGTCGATATGCGCGTCTCGACCTGCACGCTCAAGGTCCAAGGCTGGCCGCAGGTGGTGCTGCTCGCCGATATCGGCGGGGTCCTCTACCAGGCCGAGGGTCTGCCCTCGCTGCTGCCGGTGCTCACGGCCGCGATCGCGCAGCGGTCGGGTCAGGCGATCCCCCCCGCTGACAGCGCTGGCGCCAGCAAGATCGTGACGGCCCACGTCAAGGGCGGCGCCGAGCAGATGCGCAGCGCGGACCTCGGGAGCCTCACCGAGCTGGTACGGCTCGGCCGCTTCTACAACAGCACGCAGAATTTTGCCGGCGCCGAGAATGCCTTCCGCAAGGCGCTCGACATCGAGAATCGCGTCCTCGGCCCCGATGCCGAGGGCACCGGCTCCGTGATGATCGAGCTTGCGCTCCAGGTCAGCAACCAGAACCGGTTCGACGAGGCGGCGGGTCTGTTCCACCGCGCCGACCCGATCATCCAGCGCTCGACCTCCGACACGCTCCACGCGCGCTATAGTTCCTACCTGGCGCTCGACGCCGCCAATCAGCGCAAGTACAGCGAGGCCTTGGCCTACGCGCGCGAGGCGACCGCGACCCGCCGGAAGCGCGTCGAATCCCAGGGCGACACGCTCACGGCCACCGTGCAGGACCCGCAGCAGTTCGGCGCGCGGGGCGAGCTCGCGCACAGCCTGCGCATCGAGGCCGCGATGGCGCTCCGGCTCGGCGACACCACCAGCGCGCTCGCCGCCATTTCCGAGGCGCTCGAGATCATGTCGGCAACGCCGGGCCTGCCGCTCTCGTGGCGCCCCGAGGCGCTCGCGCTCCTCGCGGAGGTCGATGCCGCCGACGGCCGTTTCAGCGCCGCCCAGCGCGATCTCGGCACCGCCGTGGCCTTGAGCCGGAAGCTCTTCGGTGAGACCGCGCCGACGGCGCTGGTCCTGCTGCGGCGTGCGAAGCTGCAGACGGACATCGAGCGCGACCAGGACGCGCTCCGCGATTTCCAAGCCGCCTTCGCGATCGTCGCCACCGACGAGACGGCGCGGTCCCAGCTCGTCTCCGACCAGGTGACCCCGTTCTTCACGGCGGCTTCGACGCTCGCGAGCGCCGACCAGAAGCAGCGCGCGACCCTCGCCGACGACATGTTCCGCGCCTCGCAATACGTGAGCTCCGGCGTCACCGACCAGACCATCGATCGCGCGGCGGCGCGGCTCTCCACGAACGACCCCGCGATCGCCGATCTGATCCGCCAGACCCAGGCGGCGGAGCGCGCGCGCGACGCGGCGCGGTTGGAGCTCGCGAACGAGCAGGCGAAGCCTGACGTCGAGCGCGGCAGCATCAAGGAAACGGCGCTCGCCCAGCTCGTGGAGCAGCAGACCGCCACGGCGGCGGCACTCCAGAAGAAGCTGATCGCGGCCTTCCCGGCCTATGCGAGCCTCGCGCAACCGGGGCCGGTGGGTTTGATCGACGTGCAGAAGCGCCTCGGCGCTGACGAAGCCTTCCTCTCCTTCGTGATCGGCCACCGCGAGTCCTACGCGATGCTGCTGCGGCGCGAGGGTTTCACGGTGCACAAGATCGAGGCGACCGACGCGACACTCGCCGAGAAGGTGGCGCAGCTCCGCGAGGCGCTCGGGCTGAAGCTGGGGACGCTCCCCGACTTCGATCTCGGCCTCGCCCATGAGCTCTACGCCCAGCTGATCGGCCCCTTCGAGGCGCAGCTCTCGGGCATCACGCATCTCGTCGTGGCGACACCGGGCACGCTCGCGAGCCTGCCCTTCTCGCTGCTGGTCACTCGGGAGCCTGCCGCGAGGCACGACTACGCCGCCGCCGCCTGGCTGATCCGCCGCATGGCCGTGAGCGAGGTCCCCTCGCCTCGCGCCTTCGTCGATCTGCGCGATGCGCGCGCGCATGCGAAGTCCGCGCCGAGGCCTTTCCTCGGTGTCGGCAATCCAACCTTCGCGGGCGCCGCCGCGACCGGCAAAGGCCAGCCATCGGCTCTCGAGGCGCTGGCGGGCAGCTGCCGCGAGAACGGCCCGGTGCAAGCGGATCTGATCCGCGCGCTGGCGCCACTGCCGGAGACCGCGGACGAGGTGCGCCGCGTCGGCGCGCGCCTCAACGCCGATCCCAACTCGATCCTGCTCGGCGCCGCCGCGAGCGAGGCCAACCTGCGACGCCAGCCGCTCGGCGATTACAACGTGCTCTATTTCGCGACCCACGGCCTCCTGCCAGGCGAGCTGCGCTGCGAGAGCGAGCCCGGCCTCGCGCTCTCGCCGCCCGCGGGTGCCGCGACCTCGGCGGCGGATGACGGCCTCCTCGATGCGAGCGAGGTCGCGAGCCTCTCGCTCAATGCAGAGCTGGTGGTGCTTTCGGCCTGCAACACCGCGGCGGGCGGCGGCCGGTTTGGCGGCGAGGCGCTGTCGGGCCTGGCGGAGGCGTTCTTCTACGCCGGGGCGCGCACGCTGGTGGCGAGTCACTGGCAGGTACCCTCGCTCGCAACGGTGCGGCTCATGACGGGTCTCTTCGACCGCGCCGGCCCACAGCTCTCGGGCGGCATTGCCGAGTCGCTGCGCCAGGCGCAGCTTGCGATTGCGGCCGACGCCGCGACGGCGCATCCTTATTATTGGGCGGCCTTTACGGTGATCGGCGACGGCGGGCGCGCGGGCAATCTGAGTGCGCAGGCGTCGATCGGCACGGCAAACGCGGACGGGCAGGAGGTGAAGCCATGAACAGGTCTCGCATAGGGGCGGTGCTGGCCGTCGGCGCGGCGTTGCTCGCGCACCAAGTTTCGGCGGCCGAGCTGGTGGTGGTGGAGGCGCGCGGCATTACGCTGAAGCCCGGCCAGGTCGTCGACGACGGGCAGAAGCTCACACTCCAGAAGGGCGACGAGCTCACCCTGGTGGACGAGAGCGGCGCGGTGATCAAGCTGCGCGGTCCCTATGACGCGGCTCCAAGCGCGGGCGGCGGCTCAGGTGTCGATATCTCGAACGCGCTGGCGGCGCTCGCCACGGGCGGATCGCAGACCGCAATGGGTGTCGTGCGCGCCAAGGTCGAGGACGTGAACTTGCCGGACCCGTGGGTGATCGACGTCACGCACTCCGGCAAGGCCTGCGTGCGGCCTGGCGCGCCGGTGGTGTTCTGGCGGCAGCAGTCGGCGGGTCCGACGCAGCTCCGCATCATGCCGGTGGACCGCACGTGGCGCGCGGAGGCCGAATGGCCAGCGGGCAAGAGCGAGCTGCAGGTCCCGGAGATGTTCCCGATCACCGATCGGCAAACCTATGTGTTCAATCTCGGCGGGCAAACCTCGACGGTGACGCTGGTGCACGTGCCGGCTTCGCTCGGCACCGACCGCATGCGGGCCGCCTGGATGCTGCAGAAGAACTGCCTCAACCAGACCAAGGCGCTCGTTGCTACCCTGAAATAGCCGCAGCGCGACGGCCTGCGGCCGCAATCCTGTCGGTCGCAGCACTCGGGGCTCGCGGCGCCGGCCAAGGGCGTCAGCCCTTGCGCCAAAGCGCCACCGTCTCCGTGCCCTTTCCCGCGGTTCGGTGGAGCGCATAGCCAAGCAGTGTGATCGGCAGCAGGCCCGCGCAGACGAGGCTTCGCAGTCTCGCCGGCAGACGGGAGAACGAGACGTCGTGACCGAGCACCGTCAGTGGCGTGATGAACGTGGCGCGCGCCATCGCCGGAGATCCCACGAGAGCCTCCAGCTCGGCGAGGCTATACCCGCGCCGCACATGCCCCCATTCCGCCATGATCTCGCTCTCGGTCGGGCACAGCGGACGCATCCCGCCGTAATAGGGGAAGCGCCAGGTCTCGTTGGGCGTACTCACGATCAGCGCGCCAGCCGGACGAAGCACGCGCAGTGCTTCTGAGACCGCCGCATGATCGGCCGCGATGTGCTCGACCACGTCGAACATGGTGACCGCTCCGAAGCTCTCGCTCGGAAATGGCAGGTGAGCGGCATCGCCGCAGACGAACCGTGTCCCGATTTGCCGGTTGGGCGCCGCCTCGGCGTAGGCAGCCTCGCGATCCAGATTGATGATCCGCGCGCGCGGATAGAGCAGCGCGGTCAGCCCGCTTCTTCCGCCGCCGATCTCGAGCACATCATCGACGGACTCGTCGGGCGCCACCTGATGGATGGCACGCATCTTCTCGCGATAAAAGAAGCCGTCGAGAAGCGGCCTCGGAAACGGATTGCGGCTCAGGAAATCGGAGCGGCGTGCCTTGTGGCGAGCGGCAAGAGGGCCGCGTGGCGCCGCGTCATTGCGCGGCACGGATATGCCTTGCTCCGATCTCTCGCGATTCCCCGTCGGGCGTCTCGGCGGCACCCTTCCGCCACAGGCGAAAGGACGCCGCCAATCCCGCGAGCACGCCACCGATATGGGCAAGCAAGAGACGCTGACGGGCATCGCGCCGGTAGCGCACGCCGAGATAAACCAGATTGGCGTAATGGCACGGCAGCGCGATGAATACCCGCCAGAGATTTCCCCAGTGGCGGTAGCGCCAGAACTGCACGAAGAGGGCGACGACGTGACCACGCATGTAGTCGTGCGCCTGGCGCCTCAAGCTCGGCCAGTCCGCGCGATGGTAGTGGTAGACCACGGCGGAAGGCTCGTATTGGCAGACGTGGCCGGCGACCAGCAACCGGTACCAGACCTCGGAGTCCTCGCTGCAGCCGCTGGCGCCGGCGCCCAGCCGGGTGTCGAACAGGCCCACTTTCGCGAAAGCGGAGCGGCGGAACGCCATGCTGGCGCCACAGCCGATGCGCCACACGGGTACGCCGCGATCGCGTCCCGCCGCGAAGAACGCGGCGTCGTAGCGGATCGGCCGGAACCCCTGACCGAACCCGCCGAGGTCCCACTCGAAGGCGATCTGAGCGTCGCTCTCGAGCTCCGCCGGCAGCACCAATCCGGTCACGGCCATGACGGCGGGGTCATCGAAGCCTCCGATCATGCGGAGCGGCCATTCCGGGTGCACGACGACGTCGTCGTCGGTGAACAGGATGATGTCGCCGGTCGCCACGCGAATGCCGGCGTTGCGCGCGTGACTGAGTCCCGGACGGCGCTCGCGCACGTAACGGACGCCGGGGAATGGCTCGAGGCGCCGTTGCAGATCGCCGGTGCCGGGATCGTTGTCGACCACGATGACCTCATCGAGGCCGCTGGGGCACGCGAGCAGCGAGCCGAGGCAGCGGAGGAGTGTCTCCGGCCGACCGCGCGTGCAGATGATCAGCGAGGCGCGCTGGGCCTCGGGATCGCGCGGGCGCCCGGCGTCAGCCGTCGCCAATCTCTCGAGCGGCACCGCAAGTGCCTTGAGCGCATCGAGATCGGGCGGCGGCTCGTGGCGCACGCGTCGCCGCCTGACGGGCCAGGGCGCGCTGAAGCCATGGTCGAGAACCTGCGCACCGACGGCCGTGGCGACTGCGCCGGCGGCGATGTTCGCAACCGCGCTCCGCGGCATCGGCAGCTCGCCCGCGCTCAGCAAGTGGCTGCCCAGCGGAATCCCGCGCCACCAGAACACCAGCAGCACGCTCGCCGCGTCGGCCTCGGCTGCGACATCCGCGAACCCCTGCTCCATCTCGACATGACGAATGCGGCAAGGTGCGAGGATCACGATGCGAATGCCTCCCGGATGCGTTGGACGCGGCGCACCGAGCGGCCATAGCCGCCGGCGAGCCCATCGAGTCCGCCCCAGACCTCCGCCATGACGAGCCCGAGCGGCGGTCCGCCCGGCTTCAGGCACAGCAGCGCTTCCTTGAGCTGATGTTTCGTCCACCACCACAGGAGCAGGTGGTGGATGATCGGCCGCATCACGGGGTCCGCGCGATAGGACTTTGCCGTGAACGCCATGTGACCCATGCCCCAGCTCCAGTATTGCCGCCGCAGGGCCGCCATCTCTCTGCGATGCTGGTGGAAGGCCAGGAGTTGCGGCTCGTAGGCGATGACGTGGCCCGCGCGCACGACGCGATAGAACGCGTCGAGATCGCCGCCACCGGGAAGCGGGGGCCCGGTGTCGAGCGCCTCGTCGAACCCGCCCAGTGCCAACATCAGGGAGCGGCGGAACACCATGTTGCAGCCGGATCCGAATATGCCGGCGGCACAGGGATAGAGCATGTTGGCGGGATAACTCGCGCCATATCGGATCTTGTTGAAGCCTCGGCGGAAGCCGCCGCGGCGCTCGAAGATGATCTGCGAACGGGTCTCGAGCTCGAAGGCCAGCACCAGACCCGTGAACCCTCCGGCATCGGGGTTCTCGCCCCAGGCCTCGACCAGGCCGGCGAACCAGTTGCGGTCCACCACCACGTCGTCGTCGAGGAACGCCACGAACTCGCCCTCGGCAGCGCGAAGCGCGCGGTTGCGCGCGAAATCGAGCCCCGGTCTCGGTTCCTTCTCATAGCGAACGCCGTGAAGCGTCCGCACGACGTCACGGGTGCGCTGGTCGGAGGGAGCATTGTCGATCACGAGCACGTCGACCGCCTGGCCCTTCTCGCGCGCACGCCCGAGCTGAGGCAGCAGGGAGGCGAGACAGCGCTGGAGCAGTTGCGGCCGGTCGCGCGTGCAGACCGCAACCGTGACCCGCGGCATGACAGCTGGCGCCCGGTTCAAGCCAAGCTCGTCCGCAATCGACTCCGTCAGCAGCTTCCCGCCGACCTCGCGGGCGATCAGGGAGCGTAGGTCCTCGGGGCCTGGCATGCCGTTTCGCGACAATGGCTCCAGCACGTATCCGACCGCGCGGCCGCGCCGGCGAACAAGCAGCGCATAGCCCGCGACGTCCGCCATATTTCCGGAGTCACGAAGATCGGGCAGCGGCTCGGTCACCTCGATCTCGCGGATGATGTAGCGCATCGATGTCGTCTCGCTCAGGCGCGCAGTGCCGGCGCTGCTTGCGCCCGGTACATGCTTTGGAACAGCCCCGGCTCGGCGATCAGCGTGCGCGGATCGCCCTGTTGCGCGACGCGTCCGTGGTCGAGCACGACTACCCGATCCGCGCGCTCGATGGTCGACAGCCGATGCGCGATCACGATGATCGTCCGGTCGCGCCGGAAGTGCTCGAGCGCGGCGTGCACGACGCCCTCCGAGAGACTGTCGAGCGAGTTCGTGGCCTCGTCGAGCACGAGGATCCGGGGATTGCGCACGATCGCGCGCGCAAGCGCGATGCGCTGACGCTGCCCGCCCGACAGGCTGAGCCCGCCATCGCCGATGCGGGTCTCGTAGCCGTGCGGAAGCTCCATGACGAAGGCATGGGCGTCGGCCAGCCGCGCGGCCTCGACGATGCGCTCCTGCGGTGCCTCCGGGCATCCATAACCGATGTTCTCCCGGACGGTTGCGCCGAAGACGTAGATGTCCTGGCTCACGATGCCGATGGCGTTGCGCCAGCTCGCGATGTCGACATGCTGAATTGGCTCGCCGTCCATCCGGATGCCGCCGGCGTCGGCGTCGTAAAAGCGGCAGATCAGATTGACCAGGGTCGTCTTTCCGGCGCCCGACGGCCCCGCGAGTGCCGTGGTCCGGCCTGCGGCGATCGAGATGCTCACGTCCTTGAGTGCCGGCTGCTCGCTGCCGGAATAGGTGAACGTCACGCGCTCGAAATCGATACCGCGCGCGAGGTCTCTGACCTCGATCGGGCCGGAGCGGATGTAGGTCTTGTCGGCGGGATCGAGGAGCCACATGACCTCATGCACCGCGGCGGCAGCGCCCGAGAGCGCGATCCACGCCGAGCCGATGTTGCGCGCCTGCGGCTGCAGCCGGTACAGCACCATCGTGAACGCCGCGATGACCGGCAGCGAGGCACGGTCCTCGACGGCGCCATAGATGAAGATTGCCAGCAGCACCAGGACCGAGAGGACCTCGTGGAGCGGCCCGGTGACGGCGGAGAGGACGTCCAGCCGGAAGAACGTATCCCGTACGCGGAGCGAGGCCTGGTCGAACTCGCTGAGCTCGTGCGTCTCGCGGCCGAAGGCGCGGATCACCTTCATGCCGCCGAAGAGCCGCCAGATTCGGTTGGCAAGCTCGGTGTTGACCGCGACCGCCCGCCGGCCCATGAGCGCGATCTTCGGTGTCGCGACGCGCGTCAAGAGCGAGATCGCGATTGTACAGACGGCGACAATAACGGTGATGCGCCAGGAGATGATCACCAGCAGGCTCGAGAGCATGAGGACCGCACAGGCGCTCACGAGCAGGCCGATCAACGCGCCCAATGCGCTCGCGGTCCGCCACGTCTCGGTCGCCAGGCTGTTCATCAGCTGGCCGGACTGCTTGCCCTCGATATAAGAATGGCTGAGTGCCAGCAGCTGCTGCACGATCGCGACGCGCAGGTGATGGGTGATCCGCGCGTTGAGCAGCGCGTGCAAGACCGAGTTGGCGTAGACGATCAGGTTCTTCGCGACGACACACCCGAGAATCACGCCCCCGAGGACCACGGTCCGCTCGACGGGTCCGAGGTCGGCGAGCGACGCAAAAGCACCATGGAAGAGCGACATGCCGGGCAGGCTCGGCAACGCGCCGCCGTTGAGCGTCTGAAGCAGCGGGATGAACAGACTGATCCCGATACCCTCAAGCCCGTATGAAACCAGGCCGAGGGCGATCACGACCGGGAGCGCCCACGTCGGATAGAGGTGCATCAGGAACCGAAGCGTTCCCGGCACGCCCACGCGCGGAGGCGCGGGCGCACTCGTTGGCCCTGGAGCGCTGGGCGTCTGCACTTTCTTCCGTCCGGTTCTCGCCATTCGACCTACGGCCCAATCGAGCGAGCCGGCATCAAGACATTGCGGGTCGTGGGAGATTGCGGGTATGTCATTTATGGAACCAGATCGTGGCGCCACCCGGTGGGTAGAGACCCACCGTGGCCTCGTTCACGAAGATTAGATGGGCCGAGGCACGCTCAATCATTAGAGTGCGCTGGTATGCAGCAGGATTTTAGCGAAGGAGCTCGCGAGCAGATGGCATTCGACTTCAGGGGAAAGCGCGTGGTCGTGTGCGGCGGCAGCCGCGGCATCGGGCGCTCGATCGCGCTGGGCTTCGCCGGCGCCGGCGCGGCGGTTTCGATCTGCGCGCGCGGCGCGGGGGCTCTCGCTGCGACCCGCGCGGAGCTCGCGACGCTGGGCTCCGCCGAGCACGCCGCCACCTGCGACCTCGCGGACGGACCCGCCGTCGGCCGCTACGTCTCGGAAGCGGCAGAGGCGCTCGGCGGCATCGATATCCTGGTCAACAACGCCTCGGGCTTCGGCATGGCCGACGACGAGGCCGGCTGGGGCGCCAGCGTTGCGGTTGACCTTATGGCAACCGTGCGCGCCTCCCACGCGGCGATTCCGCACATCGAGCGAAGCGGCGGCGGCTCGATCGTGAACATCTCCTCGATCTCGGGCTATCGTCCCTCGCCGCGGAGCCCAGCCTACGCCGCGGTCAAGGCTGCGCTCTTCAATTACACCACGACGCAAGCGGCGGTGCTGGCGCGCAAGGGTATCCGCGTCAATTGCGTGGCACCGGGCTCGATCGAGTTCCCCGGCGGCACCTGGGAGCAGCGCAAGAGCGACAACCCAAAGCTCTACAACCGCATCCTCGAGAGCATCCCGTTCGGACGGCTGGGGTATCCCGAAGAGGTCGCGAACGTGGTGCTGTTCCTGGCCTCGCCTCTCGCGAACTGGGTTACCGGCCAGACCATTACCGTCGACGGCGGGCAGTTGCTGTCGTGAGCGTCGACGGCCGCACGCGCGACTTCGTCGGCTACGCCGGGTCGCCGCCCGATCCAAAATGGCCTGGCGGGGCACGGCTCGCACTCAATTTCGTGATGAACTACGAGGAGGGTTCCGAGCCCTCCGTGAGCGACGGCGACGGCTACACCGAGGCTGGGCTCACCGAGGGTGCGAGCCTCGATCCGCTCCGCGAGCGCCGCGACCTCGGCGCCGAGAGCATGTTCGAATACGGAAGCCGGGTCGGGTTCTGGCGCGTGCTGCGCCTCTTCCGCGAGCGCCAATTGCCAATGACGGTGTTCGGCTGTGCGCTGGCGCTCGAGCGCAATCCAGCGGCAGCGCGAGCGATCGCTGACGCGCGCTTCGACGTCTGCTGCCACGGCTGGCGTTGGGTGAAGCATTTCGAGATGAGCGAGGACATCGAGCGCGCGGAGATCGCGCGCGCCGTCGCCTCGCTCGCGAAGACGACCGGGCAACGCCCCGTCGGCTGGTACTGCCGCTACGCGCCCAGCATCAACACGCGGCGCCTCCTGGTGGAGGAAGGCGGCTTCATCTACGACAGCGACGCCTATAACGACGAGCTCCCGTACTGGGTCGAGGTCGGCGGGCGCCCGCATCTGGTGGTGCCGTATACGCTCACGAACAACGACACGAAATTCGGCCGCGGCGTCTTCGCGACCTCGGACGATTTCTTCGCGTTCTGCCGCGACGCCTTCGACATGCTCTATCGCGAGGGCGCGACGCAGCCGAAGATGATGTCGGTCGGTCTACACCTCCGCCAGATCGGCCATCCCGCACGCGCCGCGGGGCTCGAGCGCTTCCTCGATCACATTCGTAAGCACTCGGGCGTCTGGGTCTGCCGACGCGAAGACATTGCGCGGCACTGGATCGCGACGCACCCCGCTTCGAAACCCTGACGCAATTTCGTCACCATCTTTCCGCGAGACCGCCGCGGTCTCCGCGGAAATGCGCGCGCGCCCTCAGCCGTTGTCCTGTTCCTGGAAGAGCATTTTGGGAAAGGAGACACGCTATGGCGTCGACTCCCACGCGCAATCCGAGACTGCGTTCGCACCTCTTGAGAACGCTCGCACTCTCGCTGGGCGCGATTGCAATCGTCGGTTTGACCGACATCGCGCCCGCGAACGCCTGGTACGATGCCTACGGCTACTGGCATCCGAACCACTACTACGGCGGCTACTACTACTACCACCACGCTTACTGGCGTCATCACCGGTGGTGCGAGTACCACCCCGGGGCCTGCGGCTATCGCCACTACCACTACGGTTATTACAACGGCTACTACGACCGCTACTGACGATCCGAGGCGTCCCTCGGAGTTGCGGCTCCGAAGCTCACGCTCAAGCTTCGGGGTCCGCGACTATATCGCTCTAGGACGCGAGCTCGCCGAAGAGGGACCCGGGTTGTCGCGGGTCAAAGCGTGAGACGATGTAGAGATCACCGATCCGGAGCTCAACAGTGGCCGGCGTCACGCTCTCGCTCCGGACGAACGCGACGGCGTGCTCGAGATCGGAAAAGGCGTGCTCGATGACCGCTCCGGGCCGCTCGACCACCCATCGATCATCCCCGATTTGTGCGATACGGAAAATCGGCTCGTGACGTTCCTCGCGTCGGCGACCCCCCGAAAGTTCGTGGACGGCGTCAACCAATCGATTAAGCCAACGCACCCACAACCGCCGAGCTTGATGCGCGTTGTGGGACCCGTCCACGCCGAGGCCACGGTGATCCGCTGTCATGAGACTGCTACGAGCCGAGAGCATTGGAGACCTGCTTCCGTGAAGAGAAACGATCCGAGCGCCAGCCACCGAACAATCATGCCCATAGAGAAGCGGATTCCCGCATCTAAAATCGATAAGGATGTGCGCCACCGACTATAAAAACGGCATAAAGAACGGCGCATCGACTCGAGAAAAATAACCGGCTTTATCCCGGCTTTATTCCCGCGCATCGATATCCCCATCGCTTTTTTATCGCGCGATGCGATCTAACTCCCGCGGCCCGCTCTCGGGACACCGCCCGCGTGGAGAGTTCCCCCATGTTCGACGTGATGATGATTGCGATCGCCCTCGGCTTCTTCATGGCGGCGCTGGGCTACGTCGTCGCCTGCGACCGGTTGTGAGGAGCCACGCCATGGTTTTCGACTACGTCCTCGGCTCGATCACGACCCTCGTGATCACGGCCTATCTGGTGTTCGCGCTGATCCGGCCCGAGCGCTTCTAGGAGACCCTCATGAGTTTCAACGGGTGGCTGCAGATCGCGCTTTTCAGCGCGATCGTCGTCGCGATCACCAAGCCGTTCGGCGGCTATATGACCCGCGTCTTCGCGGGTGAGCGCACACTGCTGAGCCCCGTGCTGCGGCCGATCGAGCGCGCGATCTATTGGCTCTGCGGCGTCGAGGAGGAGGCCGAGCAGCACTGGACGATCTATGCCGCAGCCGTGCTGCTCTTCAGCTTCGCGGGCTTCCTGATCCTTTATGCGCTGCAGCGGCTGCAGAACGTGCTGCCGTTCAATCCGCAGGGCATGGACGCGATATCGCCCGACAGCTCGCTCAACACGTCCATTAGCTTCGTCACCAACACGAACTGGCAGTCCTACGTGCCCGAGACCACCATGAGCTACCTCACGCAGATGGCGGGGCTCACGGTGCACAACTTCGTGTCGGCCGCCGCCGGCATCGCGATCGCGATCGCGGTGATCCGCGGCTTCGCGCGCCGCTCGGCGCGGACCATTGGCAATTTCTGGGTCGATCTCACCCGATGCACGCTCTACATCCTGCTGCCGATCTCGATCGTGGTGGCGCTGATCTTCGTGTGGCAGGGCATGCCGCAAAACCTCGGCGCCTACACGGAGGTCGTGACGCTCGAGGGCGGCAAGCAAGTCATCGCCCAGGGCCCGGTCGCCTCGCAGGAGGTGATCAAGCTCTTCGGCACCAACGGCGGCGGCTTCTTCAATGCCAACTCGTCGCACCCCTTCGAGAACCCGACGCCGCTCACGAACTTCATCACGCTGCTGCTGATCTTCTCGATCGGCGCGGGGCTCACCAACGTGCTGGGGCGCATGGTCGGCGATCAGCGGCAGGGCTGGGCGCTCTTTGCGGCGATGGGGCTCCTGTTCCTCGCCGGCGTCTCCACCGCCTACTGGGCGGAGTCGCACGGCAATCCCGCGCTCGCGCAATTCAATGTCGACAGCGCTCAGAGCGCGCTGCAAGCCGGCGGCAACATGGAGGGCAAGGAGGTCCGGTTCGGCATCACGGACTCGGCGATGTTCGCGACCATCACGACCGACACCTCCTGCGGCGCCGTCAATTCCATGCATGACAGCTTCATGCCCTTGGGCGGCATGGTGCCGCTGGTGAATATCCTCCTCGGCGAGATCATCTTCGGCGGTGTCGGCTCCGGCCTCTACGGCATGCTGGCCTTCGCGATCGTCTCGATGTTCGTGGCCGGGCTCATGGTGGGCCGCACGCCCGAGTACCTAGGCAAGAAGCTCGAGGCGAAGGAAGTGAAGATGGCGATCCTCGCCATCCTGATCCTGCCCTTCTCGATCCTCGGCGGCACCGCGCTTGCGACCGTGCTGCCGGCGGGGCTCGCCGGCCCGGCGAATGCGGGGCCGCACGGCTTCAGCGAGATCCTCTACGCCTACACCTCCGCCACCGGCAACAACGGCAGCGCGTTCGCGGGCATCAGCGCCAACACGGTGTTCTACAACACGACGCTCTCGCTCTCGATGCTGATCGGCCGCTTCATCATGGTGATCCCGCTGATCGCCGTCGCGGGCTCGCTCGCGGAGAAGAAGCTGCTGGCGCCGTCCGCCGGTACTTTCCCTACCAACCGCCCGCTGTTCGTGGGCCTGCTCGTAGGCGTGATCGTGATCATCGGCGGCCTCATGTACTTCCCCGCGGTCTCCCTCGGACCCGTGGTCGAGCATGTCTCGATGAACGCGGGCACGCTCTACGCGACCTCTTCACCCTGACAACACGTGATCCGCCAAGGAAGCTCGCCATGACCATCGCAACGCCCGCCGGCACCTCGCCCAAGACCGGCCTCTTCAAGCGCCACGTGCAGCCGCTGTCGCTGTTCGACCGGTCGCTGATCGTGCCGGCGATCTGGGGTTCGCTCGCCAAGCTCGACCCGCGGATCCTGATCCGGAACCCCGTCATGTTCGTGGTCGAGATCGTGTCTGTGCTCACCACGATCTTCTTCCTGCGGGACCTCTTCGTTGGGGGCAGCACCATCGTCGGTGCGAACGCCGCGTTCTCCGGGCAGATCGCGGCTTGGCTGTGGTTCACCGTGCTGTTCGCCAACTTCGCCGAAGCCGTGGCGGAGGGCCGCGGCAAGGCGCAGGCGGACACCCTGCGCCGCACGCGCACGGAGACCATGGCCAAGCGGTTGACCGCCCCGGAGGCGCGGCGGTTCGAGCAGCTGCCCGCGGCGACGCTCAAGCAGGGCGACGTCGTCCTGGTGGAGGCCGGCGACACCATCCCGAGCGACGGCGACGTGGTCGAGGGAATCGCGTCAGTCGACGAGTCCGCAATCACCGGCGAATCCGCCCCGGTCATCCGCGAGAGCGGCGGTGACCGATCGGCGGTGACGGGCGGCACGCGCGTGATCTCCGATTGGATCAAGGTGCGGATCACCGCCGCGCAGGGCCACACGTTCCTCGATCGCATGATCGCGCTGGTCGAGGGCGCCGTGCGCCAGAAGACGCCCAATGAGATCGCGCTCAACATCCTGCTCGCGGGCATGACCATCATGTTCGTATTCGCGACCGTGAGCATCCCAAGCTTCGCTTCGTACGCGGGCGGCGCGGTCGCGGTGGTCGTCTTGATCGCGCTCTTCGTCTGCCTGATCCCCACCACGATCGGCGCGCTCCTCTCGGCGATTGGGATCGCCGGCATGGACCGGCTGGTGCGCTTCAACGTGCTCGCGATGTCGGGCCGCGCGGTCGAGGCGGCCGGCGACGTCGACACATTGCTCCTCGACAAGACCGGCACCATCACGCTGGGCAATCGCGTCGCCACCGAGTTCATTCCGCTCCCCACCGTCGCCGACGCTGAGCTCGCAGATGCGGCGCAGCTCTCGTCGCTAAGCGACGAGACACCGGAGGGGCGCTCCATCGTCGTGCTCGCTAAGGAGAAGTACAAGCTCCGCGGCCGCGAGATGGCGGGCCTCAACGCGAAGTTCGTGCCGTTCTCGGCGCAGACTCGCATGAGCGGCGTCGATGTGGAGGGCGACTCGATCCGCAAGGGCGCGGTCGATTCAATCCTGGCCTATGTGCGCCAGCAGAGCGGCAACGCCAACATGCCGGAGCCGCCGCAGCTGAAGCCGATCGTCGAGAAGATCTCGAAGTCCGGCGGCACGCCGCTCGCCGTCGCTAAGGGCAACCGCATCCTCGGCGTCATCCATCTCAAGGACGTGATCAAGGGCGGCATCCGCGAGCGCTTCGCCGAGCTCCGCCAGATGGGCATCCGCACCATCATGATCACCGGCGACAATCCGCTCACCGCCACCGCGATCGCGGCCGAGGCGGGCGTGGACGACTTCCTGGCGCAGGCGACGCCCGAGGACAAGCTCCGGCTCATCCGAGAGGAGCAGGCCAAGGGCAAGCTCGTCGCCATGTGCGGCGACGGCACCAACGACGCGCCGGCGCTCGCGCAAGCCGATGTCGGTGTTGCCATGAATACTGGCACCATGGCCGCCCGCGAGGCCGGCAACATGGTCGACCTCGACAGCGATCCGACCAAGCTCATCGAGATCGTCGCGATCGGCAAGCAGCTCCTGATGACCCGCGGCGCGCTCACGACCTTCTCGATCGCCAACGACGTCGCCAAGTATTTCGCGATCATCCCCGCGATGTTCGTGGCGTTCTATCCGCAGCTCCAGGTTATCAACATCATGGGGCTCAAGAACCCGGAGAGCGCCATCCTCTCCGCCATCATCTTCAATGCGCTGATCATCATCGCGCTGATCCCGCTGGCGCTCCGCGGCGTCACCTATCGGCCCGCCGGCGCCGCCAGCATCCTCCGCCGCAACCTCCTGATCTATGGGCTCGGCGGCATCATCGTGCCGTTCGTCGGCATCAAGGTCATCGACATGATCGTCACCACGATCGGTCTGGCCTGAGGAGTAGCACCCATGTTGAAGCAAATCCGTCCGGCTCTCGTGATGATCGTCGCCATGACCATCATCACCGGCCTCGCCTACCCGCTGGGGATCACCGCCGTCGCCCAATTCCTGTTTCCGCATCAGGCGAACGGCAGCCTGCTCACGAAGGACGGCAAGGTGATCGGCTCCGAGCTGATCGGCCAGAACTTCGAGGACCCGAAGTACTTCCATCCTCGGCCCTCCGCCACCTCCGAGCCCGATCCCAAGGATCCCACGAAGACCGTCTCGGTGCCCTACGCCGCCGACAACTCGGGCGCGTCCAACCTCGCGCCGACGAGCCAGGCGCTGGTCGACCGCGTGAAGGACGATGCGACGAAGCTCGCGGCGGACAACAAGGCGCCGATCCCGGTCGACCTCGTAACGACCTCGGCGAGCGGGCTCGACCCCGACATCACGCCGGCCGGCGCCTACTTCCAGGTGCCGCGGGTCGCGACGGCGCGCGGCATTTCAGAGGACAAGCTGCGCCAGCTCGTGGACGACAACATCCAGAGCCGCACCCTCGGCATCCTCGGCGAGCCTCGCGTCAACGTGCTGAAGCTCAACTTGGCGCTCGATGCCCTGAAGTAATCACTCCCGGTGCCGTGCGCACCGACAGAAGTTTATTAGCGGAGTTCTATCAATGAGGGGGAAGCTTGTACTCGGCGCGGTCGCACTGGCCGCCGTTGCTACGGGTGCGCGCGCGCAGACGACCGATCAAGCGCCAGCCGCACCCGCCGCCTGGTCCGACACTCTGAAACTCTCGGGCCATCTCGAGGCCGGCATCACCGGCAATATCGACGATCCCCACGACCAGCGGAACTTCGGCCGGTTGTTCGACGACCACGCGAACCGACCTGTGCTGAATCAGCTGATGCTGACCGCCGAGCGGCCACTCGATCCGAAGGCGACCGGCTGGGACTTCGGCTTTAAAGCCGAGGTCATCAACGGCTCGGATGCGCGCTTCACGCACCTCTTCAATCAGCTCGACCGCGTGATCCACGAAACCAATCAGGTCGACATCGTCGAGGCCTACGGCAGCGTTCACGTGCCCGGCATCGGCGAGGGCGGCATGGACGTGAAGCTCGGCCAGTTCGCCTCGCCGATGAGTGCCGAATCGATCGACGCGTCCCAGAATAGCCTCTACTCGCATTCCTACATCTTCAACTTCGGCGTGCCGTTCAAGCACACGGGCGTCCTGACCACGACGCATCTGACCGGCATCGTCGATCTCTACGCAGGCATCGACACCGGCGTGAATGCCTGGGTCGGCGAGAAGGGGATGAATAACGACGCCTTCCCGAAAGGCCAGCTGGGTTTCGGCCTCAATCTGCTCGGCGGCAACCTGACGGTGCTGGCCTTGAGCCACATCGGGCCGGAGAATGCCGAGGGTGCCACCACCTCGACCGGCGCGCCGATCCGGGTCAACAGCGCGCTCCGCTATCTCAACGACATCACGGTGGTCTGGAAGGTCAACGACGCCCTCACGCTCACGACCGACCTCAATTACATCCACGACGACGGCCTGCACGCCTCCGCCGGGGGTGTCGCCCAATACGCGGCCTACAGCATCAACGACTGGCTCACGGTGATCGGCCGCGGCGAGATCTGGCGCGACGACGCCGGCGCGTTCGTCGCGAGCTTCCAGACGCCGTTCGACTTCACGGACGCCCAACGCGGCCTGCTGACCGCGCCCGGTAGCGTCGTCAGCGGCGGCAAGACCACCTATGGCGCGCTCACCCTCGGGCTCAACATCAAGCCGCCGGTGCCCAAAGCAATCGAAGGCTTCGTGATCCGACCGGAGGTGCGCTTCGACCAGTCGCTCAATGGCACGCACCCCTTCAGCGACTCGAAAAGCGATCATCAGGTCACGATTGCAGCCGACTTTGTCTTGCCGTTCTGAGCCGGCAGCGCCTCCGTGGGCCCGTGCGCTGACGCGGGCCGCGCGATAGGGCATGATAAAGCCCGCCATGACCGCGTCCGATCCACCCCGCGGGGATCATCGCCCCTCGCCCGAGGCGCTGCTCGAGGCCGCGCGCGCGGAGCGGCGCGGCAAGCTCAAGATCTTCCTGGGCGCGGCACCCGGCGTCGGCAAGACCTACGAGATGCTGCAGCAGGGAACGGCGCGCCGCCGCGACGGCGTCGACGCCGTGATCGGCGTGGTCGAGACCCACGGCCGGATCGAGACCGAGCAGCTCGTGCGCGGCTTCGAGGTGATCCCGCGCCGACGCATCGATTACCGCGGCCGCACGCTCGAGGAGATGGACCTCGACGCCGTGCTGGCGCGCCGGCCGAAGCTCGTCCTGGTCGACGAGCTCGCGCACACCAACGCACCCGGCAGCCGGCATCCCAAGCGCTACCTCGACGTCGAGGAGCTGCTGGCCGCCGGCGTCGACGTCTACACCACCCTCAACATCCAGCACGTCGAGAGCCTGAACGACGTGGTGGCGCAGATCACGCGCATCCGCGTCCGCGAGACCGTGCCCGACGGAATCATCGACCGCGCCGACGAGATCGAGGTCGCCGACCTCACGCCCGAGGACCTGATGCAGCGCCTTCGGGAAGGGAAGGTCTACGTCAAGGACCAGGCGCGGCGTGCACTTCGCCACTACTTCCTGCCGGGCAATCTCGCGGCACTCCGCGAACTCGCGCTCCGCCGCACGGCTCAGCGCGTCGACGAGCAGATGCTTACCTACATGCAGGCGCATGCCATCGCCGGCCCCTGGGCGGCCGGCGAGCGCCTCCTGGTGTGCGTGAGCGAGAACCCGATCTCGGCGCAGCTCGTGCGGCAGACCCGCCGCATCGCCGACCAGCTCAAGGCGAAGTGGACGGCTCTCTACATCGAGACCTCAGCCCACCACCGGCTCAGCGAAGTCGAGCGCGACCGCATCGCCGACACGCTCCGGCTCGCCGAGCGGCTGGGCGGCGAGGCGATCACAGTGCCCGGTAGCCGGATCGCCGACGACGTGATCGCCTTCGCGCAATCGAACAACGTGACCCAGATCATCCTGGGGCGATCGGACCGGGCGCGCTGGCAACAGCTACTTTATGGCTCGGTCGCGTCCGACCTCACGCGCAAGGCCGGCACGATCGGCATCCAGATCGTCGCCGGCGAGGGCGAGCAGATTCCCGAGAAGACCGTGCGCACGCGCGAGGAGGGCGGCACCTTCGATCCCCTGCCCTACCTCGTGAGCACGCTCACCGTCGGTATCGCATTGTTGATCGCGCTGGCGATCGACCGGTTCATCATCGAGGTGCCGAACATCTCGCTGGTGTTCCTGTCGGCCGTGCTGTTCAGCGCGATCATCTACGGCCTCTGGCCCTCGCTCTATGCCGCCTTCCTCTCGGTACTTGCCTACAATTTCTTTTTCCTGCCGCCGATCTACACCTTCACCATCGCCGACCCCGCGAACGTCGTGGCGCTGGTCTTCTTCGGGATCGTCGCGATCTTCACCAGCAATCTGACCGCGCGCACGCGTCGCCAAGCCCTCACCGCGCAGACCCGCGCCAGGGCCACGGCGGAGCTCTATGCCTTCAGCCGCAAAGTTGCAGGGATCGGCGAGCTCGACGATCTCCTCTGGGCCTTCTGCCACCAGGTCGCGCTGATGCTGAAGCTCCGGATCGTGGTGCTGTTGCCGGAGGGCGACAGCATCGCGCTCCGCGCGGGCTATCCGCCCGAGGACACGCTCGACGATGCCGACGTCGCTGCCGCGAAATGGACCTGGGACCACAACCGCGCGGCCGGCCGCGGTGCCGACACGCTCCCGGGCGCCAAGCGCCTGTTCCTGCCCATGCGCACGGAGCGCGGTCCCGTCGCCGTGCTCGGCATCGACCGCGAACGCCCGGGACCGCTGCTGACGCCGGACGAGCGCCGGCTCCTCGATGCCCTGACCGACCAGACCGCCGTCGCGATCGAGCGCATCGGCTTGGCCGAGAGCATCGACGAGGCGCGGCTCCAGGCGGAGACCGAGCGGCTCCGAGCTACGCTGCTATCCTCGATCTCCCACGATCTCCGAACGCCGCTCGCCTCCATCATCGGCTCCATCACAGCGCTCCGCAGCACCGACGCGCGCTACCCAGAAGCGGCGCGCGAGGAACTGATGGCGACCATCCAGGAGGAAGCCGAGCGGCTCAACCGCTTCGTCGGCAACCTCCTGGACACGACGCGGCTCGAGGCAGGTATTATCGAGTTCAAGCGCGAGATGGTGGACCTCGCGGAGATCGTGGAGACCGCGCTCCGCCGCGCCCAGCGCATCCTCGCGCATCACAAGGTCGAGGTGGATCTCGGGGCCGACCTGCCGATGGTCTCGATCGATATCGCAATCTTCGAGCAGGCGCTGTTCAATCTGCTGGACAATGCCGCCAAGTACGCGCCGCGCGGGTCTCTCGTGCGCATCCGCGGCTACGGCACCGGGCGGGCCGTCGCCATCGAGGTGGAGGACGAGGGTCCCGGCATCCCACCGGAGCAGCTGGAGCGCATCTTCGAGAAATTCCATCGCGCGAGCGAGGGCGACAATCGCCCCGCGGGCACCGGCCTCGGCCTCTCGATCTGCCGCGGCTTCGTCGAGGGCATGGGCGGACGCATCGGGGCCGCGAACCGAACCGACCGCTCCGGCGCGCGCTTCACCATCACGCTGCCAGTGCCCGAGACCACGGCGGTCAAAAGCGCACCGGCGCCCGTCGCGTGAGCCGACCCACCCGCATACTCGTGGTCGACGACGAGGCCGCGATCCGGCGCTTCCTGCGCACCGGTCTCGCCGCTCAAGGCTACGAGATCGACGAAGCCGAGAGCGCGGGCCAAGCGATCGAGCTCGCGCGCACACACGCGCCGGACCTGGTGATCCTGGATCTCGGCCTCGGCGACATGGACGGCGGCGAGGCGCTGCAGCAGCTGCGCCGCACCTCGCTGGTGCCGGTGATCGTGCTTTCAGTGCGCAGCGACGAGAGGGAAAAGGTCCGCGCGCTCGACCTCGGCGCCGACGACTACATGACGAAGCCTTTCGGCATGGAGGAGCTGGTCGCGCGTGTGCGCACGGCGCTGCGGCACCGCTTGCAACAGCAAGGCGAGATGCCGGTGTTCCGCTCGGGCGATCTCGCGGTCGATGTGGCGCGACGGCTGGTCACGCTCAAAGGCGTCGAAGTGAAGCTCTCTGCGAAAGAGTTCGACCTCCTGCAGTGCTTGGTGAAGCACGCGGGCAAGGTGCTGACCCACCAGTTTCTCCTGCGCGAGGTCTGGGGTCCCGCCCACGGCGAGGACGTGCAGTATCTCCGGGTCTACATCCGCACGCTCCGCCAGAAGCTCGAGGAAAATCCGACGCAGCCACGGTATCTTCTGACCGAGACGGGCGTGGGCTATCGGCTGCAGGCGCCGACGTAAGCCTCAGCGGATGCCCGCGCGCATGAAGCTCTGCACGAACTGACGCTGGAAGATCAGGAAGGCGAGGAGCAGCGGGCCCGAGGTCATCAGCGTTGCTGCGGTGATGATCGACCAGTCGATGCCTTGGTCGGTGCTGGAGAATACCTGCAGGCCCACCGTGAGCGGACGCGTCTCCACGGAGTTGGTCACGATCAGCGGCCACAGGAAATTGTTCCAGTGGTAGCTCACGGAGACCAGCGCATAGGCGACGTAGACCGGCTTCGCGAGTGGCACATAGAGGCGCCAGAGAATCTGCAGCGGCCCCGCCCCTTCGACCCGCGCGGCGTCGTCGAGCTCGCGCGGCACGGTCTTGAAGGTCTGCCGCAGCAGGAAGATCCCGAAGGCCGAGGCCATGTAGGGGAGCGCGATCGCTGTGATGGTGTCGAGGAGACCGAGACGGCTCATGGTCCCGTAATTCTCGACCAACAGCACGTCGGGCATGATCATGAGCTGCACCAGCACCAGCGCGAAGAGCACCTGGCGGCCGAAGAACGGGAAGCGCGCGAAGGCATAGGCCGCGAGCGTGCAGACCACGAGCTGCGCCGCCAGGATCATGGCGACCAGCGCCACCGTGTTGACGAAATAGCGCGCGAAGGGTGCCGCGGCCCAGGCCTTCGCAAAGTTCTCCAGCGTCACCGGCGCGCGCAGATCGAAATGCGCGGCATAGGCGCCCGGGTGGAACGCGGTCCAGATCGCATAGGCGAGCGGCAAGATCCAGAACAGCGCCAGGAGCCAGGCTCCGAGGGTCGAGAGGCCACGGGCGATCACGCTCACTGGTAATGCACCCGCCGCTCGACGACCGCGAACTGGAAGAGCGCCACCGCCGCCAGGATCGCAAGCAGCACCACCGTCAGCGTCGCGGCATAAGAGGTGTCCCAGTATTTGAACCCGATGTCGAAGATGTAATAGAGCAGCAGCGTGCTCGCGTTGTCGGGCCCGCCGCGCGTCATCACCACGATGTGGTCGATCAGACGGAACGCATTGATGACCGCGTTCACCATCACGAAGAGCGTGGTCGGCATCAGCAGCGGGAAGGTGATCCGGCGGAAGAAGTACCAGTTCCTCGCGCCCTCGATGGCCGCCGCCTCGCCGAGCGTCGGCGAGATCTGCTGCAGGGCCGCGAGGTAGAAGATCATGAAGAACCCGGCCTCTTTCCAGATCGCGACCACCATCAGGCAGACCAGCACGGTCTCGCGGCTGCCGAGCCAGTTGTGCGCGGGGAGGCCGAAGGCGCCGAGCACCTGATCGAGGAGCCCGTAGCCCGGCGTATAGAAGAAGAGCCAGATGTTCGCGACCGCGATCATCGGCAGCACCGTCGGCGTGAAGAAAGCGAGGCGCAGGAACGGCCGCCCCGCAATCTTCCGATTGACCCAGAGCGCCATTGCCATCGCGAGCGCGATCGAGACCGGGATGGTGCCGAGCGCGTAGAGCGCGTTGTTCCAGAGCGCCTGCCAGAACACGGGATCGTCGAAGAGGTCGCGATAGTTGGCGAGGCCAACGTAGACGCCGGCGTGGTCGCCCTTCGGCGTCGAGAAGAAGCTCTGCCAGAGCGTGGCCCCCGCGGGGTAATGCGTGAACGCCGCGAGCAACACCGCCGCCGGCAGCAGCAGGAGCCAGCCCTGGATAGTGAGCGTTACTCGGCGCATTGGCCCATCAGTGATAGCTCCTGAGCAACCGGTCCGCCTCGCGCTGTGCGTCCTTCATCGCCTGCTCCGGCGTCTTCGAGCCCGTGAGCGCCGCCTGGAGGTTGTCGTCGAGCGCCTTCACCACGCGCTGGTTGTCGTGGGTCGAGAACTCCGCGACGGCGAAGGGCAGCTGGTCGCGCGCGACCGCCGCCGGCGGGAAGCCCGCGACGTAGGCTTTCATCGCGGGCGTCTCCCAGGCGTCGGGCCGGGTCGCGACGTAGCCGGTCTTGATGCCCCACTCCGCCGCGCGCTCGGGCGTCGTCATCCACTTGACGAAGCGCAGCGCCGCAGCGCGCTGCTCGGGCGTGCTCTTGGCGAAGAGATAGAAATTGCCGCCGCCGGTCGGCGAGCCCCGTCGTTTCTTCTCTGGCAGCATCGCGACGCCGAACGGGAATTTGGCATTGTCGCGCACGTTCGTGAGGTTCCCCGTGGTGGTCCACATGATCGCGATCTTGCGCTCGAAGAAGTCCTTGGGCGTGGTGCCCCACTCGAGCACGCCCGGCGCCATCACCTGCTCCTTCTTGGAGAGATCGACGAGATATTGCAGCGCCTCGATCACGCCGGGCTTGTCGAAATAGACCTCGTTGCCGGCGCTGTTTGCGAGCAGGGCATCGTTCTCGGTCGTCAGCCCCTGGAAGAGCCAGTAGGGAAAGCCCGTG
>DATEGF010000109.1:0-4975 GCA_035280245.1 Allostellaceae bacterium | reverse complement strand
CAGACATGAGACCGGATATTGGACGCCTGCCGGCGCCCCTCCAAGCGACCCTCTTGGCCTTTGCCGGGCCGGCCGAAGCAAGCGCGGTGCTGGAGCGGTTGCGCGATCCTGACAAGCTGATGACCGCGCCGCGCCTCGGGGCCATGAAGGCCACGCGGCTCAGCTTCGCGAACATCCTGGCCCGGCACATGATCTCCGAGGGGTGGACGATCCGGCGGGAGCGCTTCGGCTGCGATGCCGAAGGCGATGGGCACGGCATTTACCGGATCGAAGCGAACGGACACGCGCTCACCTACATCGCCCGGACCTTCCGCTGGGACGGCATCGAGAAGGTGGGTCGCCGCTCCGATGGCGCGAAGCGCGACATGTTCGGCGCGATCTTCGTCGGTAATCCCACGCCCGAGCGGATCGCGGAAGAGTTCGCGACCTTCGAGCTGCGGGACGCCGCCGCCATGCGCACCCGCTCGGACGTGACCGGCTGGACTCCGGCCAATCGCAGCGTGCGGTATTTCGACCATGTCGTGAATTCACTGGTCTCGGGCCAGCAGCCGGACCCCGCGGTGCTCGGGAGCGGCACCGGCTATGTCCTTCGCAATGGCGGCTATCTCGGCAGCGGGCGGCAGGGCTCGCTCTCGGTCGACGGATATCCGCCGGGACATCCGCTACGCCATCCCTATTTCGGCGATCTCTTCGGCCTCTACATGGTCCGGCAGGTCGCGATCGACCTCGTCAACGGCGTGGCGAGAGCGCGTAATCCCCGCGCCGCGCAGCTGGCGCCGGACGTCGCGCGCTACATCGGCGTCGGTAACTCCTCGGGGCAGGGCATGTGCGTGGCGCTGCAGCGCTGGCCCGAATGGGTGGCAACCTGGCTCCTCGCTCGCGAGCTGGCGCTCGCTTATGCGGCGACGCGCCGGCCGGATCCGCGCAGCATCGAGCAGCTCGACGCCTTGCTGAGCCGCGCCGCAACCTACTACGGCTCGATCGAGCTGCAGTGCGAGGACTACGTCGTTCCGCCGGCGAGGCTCGCGGCCGGTCTTTCGGCGATCCGGTCCGAGCTGCCCGGTCCGGGCCAAGCGCCGCCCGACACCTGGGGCGAGGTCGCGGATCGGGTCGAGGCCGCGCACGATTTGGAGACGGCGGAGCAATTCAACTCGCTGCTCATCGAGCTCCATCCCGATTTCGCCGATGCCGTCGCGGGCTATGTGCCGGTCGGCATGTGGCAGGATCGCGATGTCCGGCCGGAGGCCTCCGTCGAGGACGTGCAGCGTCTCCTCCAAGAGAATTACAGCTGGGCGCTGCGCCGCGACTTTCGTCACTCCGGGGCGCGTCAGCATTTCTGGTACCACTCAGCGGACAATGGCGAGCAGCGCCGCGGCGAGCGCATCCTGGATCCGCACGAGGAGTTCGAATCCTTCATCGACCATATCGGTCTCGTGCAGCACCTGAGCGGGGTCCTGGCGACCTACGACCGCAGGACGCCCATCGCAGAGGTCCTGGTGGACAAGCCTGACCTGTTCTATGGCCTCGCGCGCGTGCAATACCTGGCGAAGCTTCCGTACGCCGAGTTTCGCGACAATCTCATCGATCGCGCGTTCATTCCGGCGCAGCTCATCCGGTTTTTCCTCTCGGTGTTGGGCATGGAATGCACCACGCCGCTCAGCATCCGCTATGTCCGCGGCGTGTTCTTCCAGGGCATGCCGCTGCCGGACGAGATCCGCAAAGTCGGAGCCGGCGATTGGAGGTTTCCGCTCCAGCCGCGTATCGCCGAGGAGGCGAGCGTCGCGTGAGCACGGTCCTCTCCTCGATGTCGGAGATCGTGCGCGTCGGCGGTTGGGCCTTGCGCGGCATCGGCTATCCCTTCGGCGTCGCCGAGCGCGGCGTCCGCTTACTCGCCTGGACCGAGGCCGCCGGCGGCGAGGCCATCAAGCACCTTCGCCTCTCCGAAACCGCCGTCGAGCAATCGCACTCGGCGGCTCCGTGCGAGCGCGCTGGCGATGCCGGCTCGGGCCGGGTTCTCCATGCCAACGGGCGGCACCTCCTCGAGATCGGCCCGCCCGCGATCGACCTCGCCACCCACGACGCGCGGCATGGCTCGCTCGGGCATGTCGCCGTCGACAGTGTTTTCGGATTCGGGTTCCTGCCGTCACTTGCCAACCTGCTGGCGCATCGGAAGCTTTCCGGGGTTTTTCTCTACGCCGCCGCGGACGGCGATCGCCCGCCCGAGGGTTGGCCCCGGACCGGATGGCTCGCGGTCGAGACCATGGCCGAAGGACCGCTCCTCATCCATGGTGCTTTGGACGGCGAGGTGGGATTGGCATTGCGGGCTGCGCTCGCGACACTGCCGTCCCGGTTCTTGGACGGGACTCCCCAAAACATTGCGGCGGCAAGCGAGCGCGGTCACATGACGATCTTTGCGACGCCCGACGCCCACGGTCCGGTGCGGGACCTCGTGGGCGCGATGCGAGCGCTCGCCGGAGACAGGGCGACACCCGATTTCCCTCGACGCGTCGCGCACGCCCTGAGCAACGGCGTGCCGATGGCTGCGGACGATCTCAAGTATCTCTACGATCTGGAGTTGCGGACCTGGGCGCCGACCTCGGAGCGGTCGCGCTCCCAGGCCGGCTACGGTGTGTTCTAACCGGCGGAGGACGGCCGAATGTTGTGGCGTGAGTCCGAGACCCATCCGGATATGGGCGAGCTACTGGCCGCGAAGCATGCGGTACCGAAGTCAGGCGATCCCGAGGTGCTTCGCAAAGGGTGGGAGGATTACGCGCGCAAGATGCAGCGTCCCTACCCTGCCGGCATGCAGATCACGAACACCGCGTTCGATTGTCCTGGCGCGGGGCGTACCAAGCCCATCCCGGTGCGGATCTATCGACCGGCGGGCGCGCGCGAGCCCTCGCCCTGTGTGGTCTATCTGCATGGCGGCGCCTTCACGAAGGGCAACTTGGACAGCGGCGATCCCGTCGCGTGGGGGGTCGCGGACAAGACCGGCTGCGTGGTGGTCTCCGTCGACTACCGCCTCGCGCCGGAGCATCCGTTTCCCGCGGGTGTCGAGGACTGCTACGCGATCCTGCTTTTCCTGTCGCGCAGCGGGGCCCACCACGGCATCGATCCGAAGCGGCTGGCGGTCTGGGGCGACAGCGCCGGCGGCAACATGGCGGCGGCGGTCTGCCTGATGGCCCGCGACCGCGGCGCACCGGTGATCCGGGCGCAAGCGATCAACTATGCCGTCCTCACCGACGACGTGAGCGCGCCCGCCTATCGGCTCTATGCGAATGCGCCGGTCACCACCGCGTCGGTGGATCGCGCCTGGGACCTCTATCTCGGCTCCGGGCGACCGACGAGCAATCCCTATGCGGCGCCGCTCAAGGCGTCGAACTTCGCCAATCTGCCGCCGGCCCATGTCCACCTCGCGGAGTTCGATTGCCTCGCCGACGACAGCCGCGCCTACGCGGACCGGCTCGCGGTCGCCCGCAACGAAGTGGTGCTGCGCACGGCGCCGCGCATGATCCACGGCTATCTGCGCGCCCGCTTCTCCGGCCCCGACGCGGCCGCCGAGTTCGCGGCACCCTGCGACTTCCTGCGCAGCAAGCTCATGCGAGATATCGCCTAGAGAGGGACGGCAAAGCGAGAGGATGCTCCTGATCCTGGCAAAACGGCTGCTCTGGGCGGTGCCGAGCGCGATCCTGATCACCGCGCTCCTCTTCTTCAGCGTCGCCGGATTGCTGGGCAGCCCCGCCGCCCTCATGCTGGGGCAGGACGCGACCGCGCAGAGCATCGCGGAGCTCAATGCGCGCCTCGGCTTCGACCGACCGCTGGTGACGCAGTATCTCGACTGGATGGGGAAGGCATTGAGCGGCGATCTCGGCCGCTCCTTCTCGACGCATCAGACCGTCGCGGACATTATCCTCCCGAGCCTGCCCGTGACGCTCGAGCTCGGCGTGCTCGCGATCTTGCTCGCCGGACTGTTCGCTGTAGCGATCGACAGCCTCACACTCGGCCGTCGTCTGATCCGACCCGTTGCCACGGTCCTTGCCATGGTGGGCATCACCCTGCCGAACTTCGCGTTGGGGTCGAGCCTCGTCTTCGTCTTCTCGGTCAAGCTCGGCTGGTTTCCGTCCTTCGGATGGGCACCCTGGTCCGACGGGGTGCTCAATCATATCCATCACATCGAGCTGCCGCTGCTGACCTTGGCGGCTTACTACTATGGGTCCTTCACCCTGATCTATCGCGCCGAATACGATGCGGTCGCGGAGCGATTGTTCGTGAAAGTCGCGAAGGCCAAGGGCCTCGGTGAGACGGCGATCTCGTTCCGCCATGTGCTCCCCAATGCGATCCTGCCCGTCATCACCTATGTCGGCTTGAGCCTCGGGCAATTGATGGGCGGGGCGGTCGTCACGGAGTCGCTGTTCTCGATTCCGGGCATTGGCAGCTTGCTCGTGAACTCGATCATGTCGCGCGATTACCCGGTGATGCTCGCCATCGGCATGATCACGATCGCCGCGGTGGTGCTGATGAATGCGCTCGCCGACGCGCTCTACGCGGTCGCGAACCCGCAGATCCGGCTCGAGTAGGTGGCGGACGCAACGGACTAGAAAGGGAGAATGCCATGCTACGGCGAGATCTGCTCAAGCTCGCGGCGCTTTCGTCCATTCCTGTCCCGTTTGGCGGAACCGTCGCGGCTTCGGCACAGGAGGCCCCTCGATCCGGCGGGACGCTGGTGGTCGCGCTGCAGAACGACACGAAGTCGCTGGATCCGACCTATCGGATCAATTTCTCCGAGGGACCCCCGCTCTATTTGATCTTCAACTCCCTGGTCGGGCTGGCGCCGGACTTCACCATCATTCCCGAGCTTGCGCAGCGCTGGCAGACGTCGAGCGACGGCAAGACGCTGACCTTGTTCCTGCGCGGCGGCATCAAGTTCCACGACGGAACGGCATTCGATGCCAAGACCGCCAAGTGGAACATCGAG
>DATEGF010000108.1:0-3373 GCA_035280245.1 Allostellaceae bacterium | reverse complement strand
CCCTTGTGGGCCGCAGTCTCGGCGAGCACCGGGTCGCGCAACAGCCGCCCGCGGCCCAGCGGGCAGTAAGCGGTGAAGATCAGGCCGCGCTGGCGGCACGCCGCCGTGAGCTTGGTCTGGTCGAGATGGGCGTGATACTCGGCCTGCAAATTGACCAGCGGCTCCGGACAGAGCCGGATCGCTTCGTCGAGCATGGCGATATTGAAATTCGCAACCCCGATATGGCGCGCAAGTCCCTGCCGTTTGGCCTTGGCGAGCGCAGGAATGGGCTCGCTGAGCGGGATCTCCGGGTTCGGCCAATGCACGAGCAGGAGATCGACGAAGTCGACGCCGAGAGTCTTCAGGCTCTGGTCGACCGAGCGCGCGAAATCGTCGGCGCGCAGGTATTCGTGCGATACCTTGGTGGTGAGGAAAATCTCGTCACGGCGCACGCCCGAGGCGCGGATGCCTTCGCCGACGCCGCGCTCGGTGCCGTATTTCCAAGCGGTGTCGATATGGCGATAGCCGACGCGGAGCGCGCTTGCGACGATCTCGCCGCAATCGCCCAAGGAGGAGGTGCCAAAGCCGATGGCGGGCATCTCGGCGCCGTGTGCGGACAGTGTGGGGATCGAGGGGGAGGCCATTGACGGGTGCATAAGAACGATTGGGGAGCGCACTCTACGGAGCGCGCGCGCAGGGTCAATCGCGCTTGCGCGCCAAGACGTAACACCCCGAGGGCGCCACGATCGCTTATCTCAGTAGTTAGCGTCGAGGTTGAGCACGAATTGCCGGCTCCCTCACAGACAAAAACCCCGCCTTGGCAGGCGGGGTTCGGAATTGTCCGAGTTTAGAGGAGAGAGAGCTGATGGCTCTTGGAAAATTCGTTCAGGCGGGGATGCGCGCCTCGTCGTCCGACGGCTCGCGCAGCACGTAGCCGCGGCCCCATACCGTCTCGATGTAGTTCTTGCCGTTCGAGGCGTTGGCGAGTTTCTTGCGCAGCTTGCAGATGAAGACGTCGATGATCTTGAGCTCGGGCTCGTCCATGCCGCCGTAGAGGTGGTTGAGAAACATCTCCTTGGTCAGCGTCGTGCCTTTGCGCAGGCTCAGGAGCTCCAGCATCTGGTACTCCTTGCCGGTGAGGTGCACGCGCGCCCCGTTCACTTCCACCGTCTTGGTGTCGAGATTGACCACGAGGTCGCCGGTCTGGATCACCGACTGGGCGTGGCCTTTGGAGCGTCGCACGATGGCGTGGATGCGCGCCACCAGCTCGTCCTTGTGGAACGGCTTGGTCATGTAGTCGTCGGCGCCGAAGCCGAGACCTCTGACCTTGTCCTCGATGCCGGCCTGCCCGGTGAGGATCAAAATCGGCGTCTTCACCTTGGAGACGCGCAGCGAGCGCAGCACCTCGAAGCCGGACATGTCCGGGAGGTTCAGGTCGAGCAGGATGATGTCGTAGTCGTAGAGTTTGCCGAGATCGACGCCCTCTTCGCCCAGATCGGTGGTGTAGACGTTGAAGCTCTCGGATTTGAGCATCAGCTCAATCGATTGAGCCGTGGCACTGTCATCCTCAATCAGCAATACGCGCATGCCAGTCCCCTTCCTCGCCGCTTCGGGCTCAGGTCGGCACGCCGCAGCGGCGGCCCTCGAAAACGCCTTGGGACGAACCGAGTCGGAACATTAACGACGCGTGGTTAACAAAACCTCGTTCCAACGTGCGCGTGCCCACTTAAGGGGAACTCGGGCGAATCGCCCTAAGATACTGCACGGGAGCGATTTTTTTTCCAAGCATCATCTCATGTCTGACTTTAAGAGTCGGCTGTAATCGATTCAGAGATTTCTGCCCCTCCGTCCCGGCCGGACGATGGGCCCCCTGACGTCCCACAACGGTGACCTAATGATTAACGACGCGGGTAAACACGAAGTTAAGAACTGGTGCGGGATCCGCAGCAGGCCGCGCCGGCCGGCTCGGCGGCGACGCGGCGACCGGGGCGGGGCCTAATCGGGCGGTGCCGTTTCCCAGGATAAAGGAAGCGGTAACCAGTCTTAGACAAGGATATCAACGTGTTGCGCAAAATCCCGAGGTGGCGTGGAAACCGAAAACTAACGTTGTACCGCCACACTGCGCGCTGGCTTGGGTCAGTCCGCCCAAGGGGGGAGCGGCCGCGTCTTGTTCGATGCGGTGCCCGGGCCGGGGCTTCGGGGGAGCACGAGTCGATGAAGTCACGCGAAACACTCATTCGCCTGAAGAAGTTTCAGGTCGAAGAGCGGCGCCGCAGGGTCGCCCAGATCGAAGGCATGATCAGCGAGTTTGAGCGCATCAGCGGCGATCTCGAGCGCGACATCAAGATCGAGCAGGATCGCTCGGGGATTCACGATCCCGGTCATTTCGCCTATCCGACCTACGCCAAGGCGGCGATGCAACGGCGCGACAACCTCAAACGCTCGGCCGACGACCTGAAAATCCAGCTCGAAGACGCCAAGGCGGCTCTCGGCGAGGCCTTCGAGGAGATGAAGAAGGTCGAGTTACTCGGCGAGCGCGGCCAGATGCGCGAGCGGGCGGAGGACGACGTCGACGAGCAGGCCGAGGTCGACGCCATCGACATGATGCGCAACAGCGCCAGCGCGTAATACCCTCGACCCCGGCGATTGGTCCCGGCGATTCACGTCTCGACGGAAGGCGCCTTCGGCGGCCATAATCGGTCTTTGGGGCGGTCTTGGCTCGTTACCGCAGATTCGCTCCAGTCCGTTCGCTTCACGCGTTTTCCATGGGCGGTCCGCCGCTGGGAACAGCGATGCACCAAGGTTGCGCCGGCTGCGCAAGCTTGAATGGCGAGCCCAGCAGGAAGTAGCTTTTGACGTCATGTCGACGCCGGTTGAAATCACATGGCTGCTCGCGGCCGTCACCAAGGGTGACGCGGTCGCGTTCGAGCGGCTCTATGGCGCGACCTGCGCCCAGCTCTATGGCGTGGTGCTGCGTATTTTGCGCCGCCACGACCTCGCCGCCGACGTCATGGAGGAGGCCTATCTGCAGATCTGGCGCCACGCCGGCGAGTTCAATCCCGCCCATTCGACGCCGCTCGCCTGGATGGTGGCGATCGCCCGGCGGTTGGCGATCGATGTGGCGCGGGGACCGCAACCGGCCGCGGGCGACAGCGAGCCGGAAATCATCGATGAGGATGAGGGCCCCGGCAGCGTGCCCCGCCACCAGCTGACCGACGATCTCAAACGGCTGCTCACCTGCATCGGACGGCTTGAACCGGACCGCCAACGCATGCTGCTGCTCGCCTATTACGGCGCTTTCAGCCGCGAACAGCTCGCGGCCAAGCTCGACATGCCGGTCGATCTGCTGAGGGCGTCGCTGCGGCGCAGCCTGCTCGAGATCGAGCAGTGTCTC
>DATEGF010000107.1:0-2468 GCA_035280245.1 Allostellaceae bacterium | reverse complement strand
ACCGGCTGATCCCACTGGTGGAGATCACCACTGCGACGCCCCTCAATCGCGGCCTCAACCGGGGCTCGCGCTCGACCAACGGGAGCGGTTTTGCCACCACCGGGGTGGTGGCGCCCGGCGTGATCTGGGCGGGACAGTATTTCCAGATCGGCGCCCAGGCGATCATCCCCTATGGCGAGGGCCAAGGGCACGGCGTCGGCGCGCTGTTGCAGCTGCATTTCTTCCTCGACGACCTGTTCCCGAACTCGATCGGGCGGCCGCTGCTCTCATGGTGAGACTATGATCTCTCGCGTTTTCTGTTGTGTGGTCCTCGCCGGCGCTCTCTGGTGCGCCGGCGAGCAGCGCGCGATTGCTCACGCGTTCCTCGACCGCGCGAGTCCCGCGGTCGGCAGCACCGTGCACACGCCACCCTCGGAGGTGCGGATCCAGTACACCGAGGAGCTGGAGCCCGCCTACAGCACGGCCCGTGTGGAAGATGCCTCGGGCGCCACGGTGAGCAGCGCCCCGCATGTCGACGCGAAAGAGCGGAGCGTGCTGATCGTGCCGCTGGGCCCGCTCAAGCCCGGGCGCTACAAGGTCATCTGGAAGGTGCTGTCGGTCGACACCCACGTGACCAACGGCAGCTTCAACTTCACGGTCGCGCCCTGATGCTCGAGCCTATGATGCTGATCCGCGCGGTGCATTATGCGGCGACGCTGCTGACCGCGGGCGGCTTGGCGTTCTGGGCCTTTGTCATGCTGGGGGAGCGCGGCGTCGGCGCCGCGAGGCGGCACCGGGTCGCGACCGTCGCCGGCGCCGCCATCGCACTTCTCTCAGCGATCGCCTGGCTCGTCGCCAAGGCTGCGGCTCTTCCGGCACCATCGGGCGAGGCGGCGTCCGGTCTTCTCTCGCGCGCGCTCGAGGTTCTCGGCGGCACCGGCTTCGGGCGGGCGTGGATCGTGCGGCTTGTGCTGCTCGCGGCGCTGCTGGTGCTGACCGCGCTGCCACCGACACGCGTCCAGCTCGGTGTGGCGGCTCTCATCGGCCTTGCGGCATCGGCGACGCTCGCCTTCGCGGGCCACGCGGCCGTTGCAACCGAGCTGGGCCGCGACGCCGACATGGCGCACCTGATGCTGGCGGCGCTCTGGCTCGGCAGTCTGGCGCCGCTGGCGGATCTCCTTCGCGCGGGCGCCCGCAACGCCTCGGCCCGCGCACTCGCCGATGCGCGCATGGCAACTCACCGGTTCTCAATGGTCGGCGTCGTGAGCGTCGGCGGCCTGCTCGCGACCGGGCTCGTCAGCGCGTGGACATTGGTCGGCACGATCCCTGGCCTCATCGGCACTGCCTACGGAAGGCTGCTCTGCCTCAAGCTCCTGCTCTTCGCGGGCATGGTCGGGATCGCCGCGGTGAATCGCCAGGTGCTGACGCCAACGCTTGGCGCCGCGGAGGTGAAATCGCGCGCTGCCGCGCGGCGGCTTGCCCGCAACGCGTTCGTCGAGACCGGCCTGGGATTGCTGATCCTGCTCGACGTGGGCGCGCTCGGCATCTCCGTTCCGGCAGCGCACGACCAGGTGAGCTGGCCATTGCCGGTGACTTGGAGTCTCCAGGCCGCGGCCGGCTTTCCTCGATGGGAGACAGCCGCGGCGATCGGCGCTGTGCTGGCTTGCGGCGGATTGGCACTCGCTGCGATGGCAATCCTCCGCCACCGGCGCGGGCTCGCGCTTGGCGGTGCGCTGACGCTCGCAGGTTTGGCGCTCGGCGGCGTCGCCCTCTCGGAGCCCGCGGTGCCGACGATCTATCTGAACTCGTCCCTGCCCTACTCCGTCGCGACCGTCGCCGCGGGCGCGCACACCTTCGGCGACACCTGCGTCGCCTGTCACGGGCCTTACGGCTATGGCGACGGACCCGCCGCCGCGAGCCTGCCGGTGCCTCCCGCCGACCTCTCGCGCCGGCACACCGGCCACCACACCGACGGATCGCTCTACTGGTGGATCACCCACGGCAAGGGCAAGAACGCCATGCCGGCCTTCGGCGAGATTCTCGACGACCAACAGCGCTGGGAGCTGGTGGGCTTCCTGCACGCCCAGTCCGACACGGAGACCGCGCAGGCCATGGGTCCGCGCCTCGATCCGGCATTGCGCGTCGCGGCGCCTGACTTCGCCTACGAGCGCGGCGGCGGCGGACAACAGACGCTGAGCATGTTGCGCGAGGCCTGGTCCGTGCTGCTGGTGCTCTACACGCTGCCGGAGTCCGAGGCGCGGCTCAAAAGCCTCGCGCAGGCCGCGAAGCAGCTCGACCTCGGCGGGCTCCGGATCGTCGCCGTGCCCATCGGCGAAGGGCTCGAGAAAGGACCGATTTTCTCGCCCGGCGATCCCGACCTCGTCGCCGCCTACGAGCTCTATCGCAAGCATGGAGGCAATGCGGCGCAGCCGTCCGAGCACCTCGAGTATTTCATCGATGCCTGGGGCTATCTCCGCGCGCGCTTCACG
>DATEGF010000106.1:0-15738 GCA_035280245.1 Allostellaceae bacterium | reverse complement strand
CGGTATCTGGTGCGGATGGAAGAGATGCGCCAAAGCTTGCGCATCATCCGACAGTGCATCGACCAGATGCCGGCGGGTCCGCACATGGTCGACGACCGCAAGATCGCGCCGCCGCCGCGCGCCGAGATGAAGAGTTCGATGGAAGCGCTGATCCATCACTTCAAGCTCTACACCGAGGGCTACCACGTGCCGGCAGGCGAGACCTATACGGCGGTCGAGGCCCCCAAGGGCGAGTTCGCGGTCTATCTGGTGTCGGACGGGACCAACAAGCCCTATCGCTGCAAGATCCGCACGCCCGACTACGCGTTCCTGCAGGCGACGGATTTCATGGGCCGTGGCCATCTGCTGGCCGACGTCGTGGCGATCATCGGGTCGATGGACATTGTCTTCGGAAGCATCGACCGATGAGCTCGGCTCCCGATGCAACGGGGATCGCGCAGCCCGAGAGCTTCGCCTTCACGGCGGAAAACCTCGCAAAGGCCAAGGCGATCATGGCCAAATACCCGCCGGGCCGGCAGGCGAGCGCGATACTGGCGCTCCTCGACCTGGCGCAGCGCCAGCACGACAACTGGCTGCCGCGCGCCGCGATGGATGCGGTCGCGGACCTGCTGGAGATGTCCCGGATCCGCGTCTACGAGGTCGCGACTTTCTACACGATGTTCAACCTGAAGCCGGTCGGGAAGTATCTGCTGCAGATTTGCACGACCACGCCCTGCTGGCTGCGCGGCTCCGACGAGGTGGTAGCGGCGTGCCAGCGGAAGCTCGGCGTCAAGATGCGCGAGACGACGTCCGACGGCCTCTTCACCATGATGGAGGTCGAGTGCCTCGGTGGCTGCGTCAACGCGCCGATCATCCAGGTGAACGACGATTTCTACGAAGACCTCGACGCCCGCTCGACCGAGGCGCTGCTCGAAGCGCTGAAGCGCGGCGACCCGCCGCGGAAGGGATCGGTCAAGGGCCGCCAGGGCTCCATGGCCGAGGGCGGCAAGACCACACTCAAAGACCTGAGTTTCTCCGGAGATCCGAATGCTCGCGGATAAGGACAGGATCTTCACCAATCTCTACGGCGAATACGACTGGCGCCTCGCGGGCGCGCGCCAACGCGGCGATTGGGACGGCACAAAGGACCTGGTCCTCAAGGGCCGCGACTGGATCATCGAGCAGGTCAAGGAATCCGGCCTGCGCGGCCGCGGCGGCGCGGGCTTCCCGACCGGCCTCAAGATGTCGTTCATGCCGAAGACCAGCGACCGGCCGTGCTACCTCGTGGTGAACGCCGACGAATCCGAGCCCGGCACCTGCAAGGACCGCGACATCATCCGATACGACCCGCAGAAGCTGGTCGAGGGCTGCTTGCTCGCGAGCGTCGGGATGGGGGCGCACGCCTGCTACATCTATATCCGCGGCGAGTTCGTGAACGAGGCGAAGCATCTGCAGGCCGCGATCGACGAGGCCTATGCGGCGGGCCTCGTCGGCAAGAACGCCTGCGGCTCCGGCTACGACTTCGAGATCTATCTGCACCGCGGCGCCGGCGCCTACATCTGCGGCGAAGAGACCGCGCTCCTGGAGAGCCTCGAGGGCAAGAAGGGTCAGCCGCGCAACAAGCCGCCATTCCCCGCGGCGGTCGGTCTCTACGGTTGCCCCACGACGGTCAACAACGTCGAGACCATCGCGGTGATCCCGACCATATTGCGGCGGGGCGCGGCATGGTTCGCGGGCATCGGCCGGCCCAAGAACAGTGGCACCAAGGTGTTCTGCGTCTCCGGCCACGTGAACCGCCCGTGCAACGTGGAAGAGGCGATGGGCATTCCGCTCAAGGAGCTCATCGAGACTCATGCGGGTGGCGTGCGCGGCGGCTGGGATAATCTGTTGGGGATCATTCCCGGCGGCTCCTCGGTGCCGGTGATCCCGAAATCGATCTGCGACACCGTCCTGATGGATTTCGATAGCCTGCGCGAGGTGAAGAGCGGTCTCGGCACCGCCGCCGTCATCGTGATGGACAAGTCCACCGATATCGTGAAGGCGATCGCGCGGCTTTCGAAGTTCTACATGCACGAGAGTTGCGGCCAGTGCACGCCCTGCCGCGAGGGCACGGGCTGGGTCTGGCGCGTCATGGAGCGCATGGTGAAGGGCGAGGCGGAGGTCGCGGAGATCGACATGCTGCTCGAGGTCTCCTACGAGATCGAGGGACATACGATCTGCGCGCTGGGCGACGCCGCGGCTTGGCCGGTGCAAGGCTTGATCCGGCATTTCCGTCCGGAGCTGGAGCGGCGGATTGCAGCCTATCGCGAGCAGGCGATCTCTCGGCAAGCGGCGGAGTGACGATGATCTTGCTGCTGAAACATTCTGCGTCCTTCCACGCGCTTCGCTTCGCTCCGCTTGGTCAGGATGAGGGACGTTGTGCTTGGCATACTCCTAACCCCCTCATCCTGAGCAAGCGGCCCGTTGGGCCGCGCGTCGAAGGACGCACGGTACCCAAAATCGCTGTGGGTCCCGCGTAATGCCCAAGCTCACCGTCAACGGCATCGCGGTCGAGGTCCCACCGGGAAGCACCGTGTTCCAGGCCTGCCAGATGGTGGGCGTGGAGGTCGCGCATTTTTGCTACCACCAGCGGCTCTCGATCGCCGGCAATTGCCGGATGTGCCTGGTCGACATCGAGAAGTCGCCGAAGCCGGTGGCGTCCTGCTGCATGCCGGCCGCGGACGGCATGGTCGTCCACACGGAATCCGAGCGCGCCCGGAAGGCGCGCCACGGCGTGATGGAGTTCCTGCTCATCAACCATCCGCTGGATTGCCCGATCTGCGACCAGGGCGGCGAGTGCGACCTGCAGGACGAGGCCATGGCCTATGGCTTCGACCGCGGCCGCTACCTCGAGAACAAGCGCGCGGTTGAGGAGAAGAATTTCGGTCCGCTGGTCTCGACCGAGATGAACCGCTGCATTCATTGCACGCGCTGCATCCGGTTCATGACGGAGGTTGCCGGCGTCGAGGAACTCGGCGCCACCAGCCGCGGCGAGCACATGGAGATCACCACCTACGTCGAGAAGGCGCTCTCGTCGGAGCTCTCCGCCAATATCATCGATCTCTGCCCCGTGGGCGCGCTCACCTCCAAGCCCTATGCCTATATCGCGCGGCCCTGGGAGCTCGCGAAGACCGAATCCGTCGACGTGCTCGATGCCGTCGGCAGCAACATCCGCGTAGACTCCCGCGGCGCCCAGGTGCTGCGCGTGATCCCGCGCCTCAATGACGACGTGAACGAAGAGTGGCTCAACGACAAGAGCCGCTTCGCCGCCGATGGCTTGACGCGCCGGCGCCTCGACCGGCCGCTGCTGCGCAAGAACGGCAAGCTCGTCGAGGTGGACTGGGGTGAGGCCTTTGAGGCGATCGCGGCGCACCTTAAGGGCGTGCCCGGCGCACGCGTCGCCGCGATCGCCGGCGACCTCGTCGATGCCGAGGCGATGCTGGCGCTCAAGGACCTGATGATGGCGCTGGGCTCGCCCAACCTCGATTGCCGGCAGGATGGCGCCGGCCTCGATCCGAGCTGCCGCGCCGGCTACCTCTTCAATACGACGATCGCCGGGATCGACCGCGCGGATCTCTGCCTGCTGATTGGTACCAATCCGCGCCACGAGGCGGCGCTCATCAATGCGCGGCTGCGCAAGCGCTGGCTGCAAGGTCGGTTCAAGATCGGCGCGATCGGGCCGGCGCTCGATCTGACCTATCCCGTGACGGCGCTCGGCGCCGGTCCCGATGCGCTCGACGCGCTGATCTCGGGCTCACATGCCTGGGCGGAGACGCTGAAGGGCGCCGAGAACCCCATGCTGATCCTGGGGCAGGGGGCGCTTCGACGCCGCGATGGCGCAGCGATCCTCGCGCGGGCGCGCAAGCTCGCGGAGACCTACGGCCTTGTGCGCGAAGACTGGAATGGCTTCAACGTCCTGCACATAGCGGCAGGGCGCGTCGGCGGCCTCGAGCTCGGCTTCGTACCGGGGAAGGGCGGGCGCGATGTCCGCGGCATCCTCGACGGCGCCGGCAAGGGTGAGATCAGCGCGGTTTATCTGCTGGGTGCCGACGAGATCGATACGAGTAAGCTCGGCTCCGCCTTCGTGATCTATCAGGGCCACCACGGCGACGCCGGCGCGCGGCGCGCGGATGTGGTGTTGCCCGGCGGCGCCTACACCGAGAAGGACGCGATCTACGTCAACACCGAGGGTCGGGCGCAGCTCGGCCGTCGCGCGGTCTTCCCGCCGGGCGATGCGCGCGAGGATTGGAAGATCCTGCGCGCGCTCTCCGACGTGCTCGGCCACAAGCTACCCTATGACACGCTCCGTCAGCTGCGGCAGCGGCTCGCCTCCGTGGCGCCGGCCTTCGCGAACCTCGATGCCGTGACCCCGGCGGCATGGGGCGCGTTCGGCAGCGACGGCCCGGTCGAGGCGCAGCCTTTCGCCTATCCGATCCGCGACTTCTACCGCACCGATCCGATCAGCCGTGCGTCGCCCACCATGGCGGCGTGTGCCGAGGAGGCGGCGGCTCGGCAGGCCGCTGCTATGAAGACCGGCACCCATGGTTGACTGGCTCACCTTCGTCTGGAGCCTGCAGATCGTCCGCGAGGTCGCGGCGATCCTCGTGATCACGGTCGTGCTGCTCCTGAGCGTCGCCTATTTCACCTATTGGGAGCGCAAGGTGCTGGCCTGGGTGCAGCTCCGCAAAGGCCCCAACGTCGTGGGGCCGTTCGGGCTGCTGCAGCCGATCGCCGATGGCGTGAAGCTCTTCATGAAGGAGACGGTGGTGCCGACCGGCGCCAACCGTGCGGTGTTCATCGCGGCGCCGATCCTCACCTTCGTGCTGAGCCTGGTCGCCTGGGCCGTGATCCCCTTCGACTTCGGCCTCGTGCTCGCCGACATCAACGTCGGCATTCTCTATCTCTTCGCGATCAGCTCGCTCGGGGTCTACGGCATCGTGATGGCGGGCTGGGCCTCCAACTCGAAGTACGCGTTCCTGGGCGCGCTGCGCTCGGCCGCGCAGATGGTGTCCTACGAGGTCTCGATCGGCTTTGTGTTGGTGAGCGTCTTGCTCTGCGTGGGCTCGCTCAATCTCACCAAGATCGTCGAGGCGCAGCAGCACATCTGGTTCGTGATCCCGCTGTTTCCGATGGCCATCATCTTCTTCGCCTCGGGCCTCGCCGAGACCAACCGCTCGCCCTTCGATCTGGTCGAGGGCGAGTCCGAGCTGGTCGCCGGGTATTTCGTCGAGTACTCCGCGATGCCTTTCGCCCTGTTCTTCCTCGGCGAATACGCGAACATGATCCTGGTCAGCACCATGACCAGCCTGCTGTTCCTCGGCGGCTGGCTCGCCCCCTTCAATATCCAGCCATTCGCGGGGATCGCGGCGCACGCCTGGGCCATGCTCTGGTTCGCGCTCAAGATCGCAGCCATGTGCTTCTGCTTCCTCTGGGTGCGCGGCACGTTCCCGCGCTATCGCTACGATCAGCTGATGCGGCTCGGCTGGAAGGTGTTCCTTCCGTTCTCGCTGCTGTGGCTGGTGCTGACCGCGGGCGTGCTGGTTGCGACGGGATGGATCCCCAAATGAGCGCGCGCACCGCAACTGGGGAAAGGAGGACCTGAGCCATGGCATCGCTGGATCGCGCCGCCCGGGGTCTGCTGCTGACCGAGCTCGTGAGGGGCCTCTGGCTTACTTTCACCTACATGTTCAAGCGGCCCGTCACCGTGAATTATCCCTTCGAGAAGGGGCCGCTCTCCCCCCGCTTCCGCGGCGAGCATGCGCTCCGCCGCTACCCAAACGGCGAGGAGCGCTGCATCGCCTGCAAGCTCTGCGAGGCCGTCTGTCCCGCGCTCGCGATCACCATCGAGGCCGAGCCCCGCGCCGATGGCAGCCGCCGCACCACGCGCTACGACATCGACATGACCAAGTGCATCTACTGCGGCTTCTGCCAGGAAGCCTGTCCGGTCGATGCGATCGTCGAGGGGCCGAATTTCGAGTTCGCGACCGAGACGCGCGAGGAGCTCTTCTACGACAAGGAGAAGCTGCTCGCGAACGGCGACCGCTGGGAAGCGGAGATCGCCAAGAACCTCGCGCTCGACGCACCCTACCGGTGAGCCGACGCGGATGATCATCCAGGCGCTCGCATTCTGGCTGTTCGCAATCGTCCTGGTTGCGGCGGGCGCCATGGTGGTGACCGCACGAAACCCCGTACATTCCGTGCTGTTCCTGATCCTCGCCTTCTTCAACGCAGCGGGCCTCTTCGTGCTGCTGGGCGCGGAGTTCCTGGCGATGATCCTGGTCGTGGTCTACGTGGGCGCGGTCGCGGTGCTGTTCCTGTTCGTGGTCATGATGCTCGACATCAATTTCGTGCAGCTGCGCGAGGGGTTCCTGCGCTACCTGCCGGTCGGCACGCTGATCGGCCTGATGTTGCTCGCGGAGCTGGTCTTGGTGTTCGGCGCCTGGATCACGGCGCCCGATGTCGCGACCGCGATCACGGCGCCCGTGCCGCCGATCGCTCGCGCGACCAACACCGCGGCGCTCGGCGCGCTGCTCTATACCCGCTACGTCTATGTGTTCCAGGCCGCGGGCGTGATCCTGCTGATCGCCATGATCGGCGCCATCGTGCTGACGCTACGCGTGCGGCAGGACGTCCGCCGGCAGCGGGTCGGCGTACAGCAGGCGCGGCTCCGTCGGGAGACGGTGGAGCTCGTCAAGGTTCCGCCGGGGCAGGGGGTCTAGCGCGATGCTCGAGATCGGCCTCTCGCATTACCTGACGCTCGCCTCGATCCTGTTCACGCTCGGGATCTTCGGGATCTTCCTCAACCGCAAGAACGTAATCGTGATCCTGATGTCGATCGAGCTGATGCTGCTCGCGGTCAACATTAATTTCGTTGCGTTCTCTGCCTTCCTCGGCGACCTCGTGGGCCAGGTCTTCGCGATGTTCGTGCTCACGGTCGCGGCGGCCGAGGCGGCAATCGGCCTCGCGATACTCGTGGTCTACTTCCGCAACCGCGGGACCATCGAGGTCGAAGACATCAACTTGATGAAGGGCTAGTCGCTTGTCGGTCGCCGCCGTCTTCCTGCCGCTCCTGGGCGCTTTCATCGCGGGCTTCTTCGGCCGCTGGATCGGCGACCGTGGCGCGCAGCTCGTGACGTGTCTCGCCATGGTGGGATCGGCGGTCGCGGGCGTGGTGCTCTTCGTCCAGGTCGCGCTCAACGGCCAAGAGTTCGTGACGCCGCTCTTCAGCTTCATCGACGCGGTCCAGCTTCAAGTCGATTGGGCGCTCAAGTTCGACACGTTGAGCGCCGTCATGGTGGCGATGGTGACTGTGGTCTCCACCATGATTCACATCTACTCCGTGGGCTACATGGCGGAGGATCCCTCGATCCCCCGCTTCATGGCGTATCTGAGCTTCTTCACCTTCTTCATGCTGGCGCTGGTGACGTCGGACAATTTTGTCCAGCTGTTCTTCGGGTGGGAGGGTGTCGGCCTCCTCTCCTATCTCCTCATCGGCTTCTGGTACGATCGGCCCACCGCGAACGCCGCGGCCATCAAAGCCTTCGTCGTGAACCGCATCGGCGACTTCGGCTTCGCGCTCGGCATCTTCGCGGTGTTCTCGCTGTTCGGCACCTTGCATTTCGACGAGGTCTTCCGCGCGGCGCCTAATCAGGTCCGCGCGACCTTGAACTTCCTGGGTTGGCAGGTGCCGGCGCTCACGGTCACCTGCATCCTGCTCTTCGTGGGCGCCATGGGGAAATCGGCGCAGATCGGGTTGCATACATGGCTCCCCGACGCCATGGAGGGCCCGACGCCGGTCTCGGCGCTGATCCACGCGGCCACCATGGTGACCGCCGGCGTCTTCATGGTGGCGCGGCTCTCGCCGCTCTTCGAGTATTCGCCGACCGCGCTCGCGGTGGTCGTGGTGATCGGCGGCACCACCGCGCTCTTCGCGGCGACGGTGGGTGTGACACAGACCGACATCAAGCGCGTCATCGCCTATTCCACCTGCAGCCAGCTCGGCTACATGTTCTTCGCGGCCGGCGTCTCAGCCTATTCCGCGGCGATCTTCCACCTCGCGACGCACGCTTTCTTCAAGGCGCTGCTGTTCCTGGGGGCGGGCTCGGTGATCCATGCCATGTCCGGCGAGCAGGACATGCGCAAGATGGGCGGCCTCTGGCGCCTCATATGGATGACGTACATCCTGATGTGGATCGGCAATCTGGCCTTGGCCGGGATCGGCATCCCCGGCGTGTTCGGCTTCGCCGGCTTCTACTCGAAGGATGTGATCCTGGAAGCCGCTTGGGCCTCAGGGACGAGTGTCGGACTCTATGCCTTCGTGCTCGGTACCTTCGCCGCCTTCCTGACGGCGTTCTACTCCTGGCGGCTCTTGTTCCTGACCTTCCACGGCGAGCCGCGGGCCGATCACGACACCATGCACCACGTCCATGAATCGCCGCCGGTGATGATCCTGCCGCTGGTCGTGCTGGCAATCGGCGCCGTGATTGCGGGCTTCCTCGGCTTCGATTTCTTCGTGGGCGAGGGGCGCGAGCACTTCTGGCGGGAGTCGATCCTGGTGCTACCCGATCACGCGAGCCTCGAGGGCGCGCACCACGTTCCGGCCTGGGTCTCGAACCTGCCGCTCCTGTTGGCGCTGGCGGGCATCGCGGTCGCCTACCTCGCTTACATCTCTCGCCCCGGCATCCCCGCGGCGGCAGCGCAGCGCTTCCGGCCGATCTACCTGTTCCTGCTCAACAAGTGGTACTTCGACGAGCTTTACGATTTCATCTTCGTGCGCGGCGCGATGCTGATCGGGTTTGGGCTCTGGAAGGGCGGCGATGGCGCGGTCATCGATGGGCTCGGCCCCGATGGCCTCGCGGCGACAACTCAGCGCGCATCCGTCGGCACCAGCCGGCTGCAGACCGGCTATGTCTATCACTATGCCTTCGCGATGCTGATCGGGGTGGTGCTGCTGGTGTCGTGGTACCTCGCCTTCCAGGTCCCGGGTGCGGTACGGCCGTGATGCGCGATCTGCCGCTCCTGAGCCTCGTCACCTTCCTGCCGATCATCGGCGTGCTCTTCATCATGCCGCTGCGCGGCGAGGTGGAGAAGGTCGCCAACAACGCGCGCTGGATCGCGCTCTGGACCTCGCTCGCGGCCTTCCTGCTGTCGCTTTACCTCTGGTGGCAGTTCGATCCCACCACGGCGGATTTCCAGTTCGTCGAGCGCGCGAATTGGCTGCCGCAATACAACATCGCCTATCACATGGGCGTCGACGGCATCTCGCTGTTCTTCGTGCTGCTGTCGACCTTCCTGACGCCGATCTGCGTGATCGCGAGCTGGGCGCCGATCACCACGCGGGTCAAGGAGTACATGATCGCCTTCCTCGTCCTAGAGACGATGATGGTGGGCATGTTCTGCGCCCTCGATTTCGTTGTCTTCTACATGTTCTTCGAGGGCGTGCTGATCCCGATGTATCTGATCATCGGGGTCTGGGGCGGGCCGCGCCGCGTCTATGCCGCCTTCAAGTTCTTCCTCTACACGCTGCTCGGCTCGGTCTTGATGCTGCTGGCGATCCTGCAGATTTATTTCCTGATCGGCGATACCACGGACATCCCGACCGCGCTCCACGCGCAGATCCCGGCGGCGGCGCAGACCTGGCTTTGGCTCGCCTTCTTCGCGTCCTTCGCGGTGAAAGTTCCGATGTGGCCGGTGCACACATGGTTGCCCGATGCCCATGTCGAGGCGCCGACCGCGGGCTCGGTCATCCTCGCGGGCGTGCTCTTGAAGATGGGTGGCTACGGCTTCATCCGCTTCTCGCTGCCCATGATGCCCGACGCCTCCACCACCTTCGCACCGCTGGTGTTCGGGTTGAGCGTGGTCGCGATCATCTACACCTCGCTGGTGGCGCTCGCCCAGGAGGACATGAAGAAGCTGATCGCGTACTCCTCCGTGGCTCATATGGGCATTGTCACCATGGGGATCTTCACGGTAACGGCGGAGGGTCTCCAGGGCGCGATGATCCAGATGCTGAGCCACGGTGTCGTCTCGGCAGCGCTCTTCCTCTGCGTCGGCGTGGTCTACGACCGCCTGCATACCCGCGAGATCGCGCGCTACGGCGGCCTCGTCCACAACATGCCGAAGTACGCGTTCTGTTTCATGGTGTTCACGCTGGCCTCGATCGGATTGCCGGGCACCAGCGGCTTCGTCGGTGAGTTCCTGGCCTTGGTCGGCGCCTTCGAGGCGGGCCAGACCAGCCGGGCGAGCCCGTGGGTTGCCTTCCTGGCGACCACCGGCATCATCCTGAGCGCGGCCTACATGCTCTATCTCTACCGCCGCGTCATCTTCGAGAAGATCACCCGCGAGGACGTGCGCCGGATGGCCGACCTGCATTGGCGCGAGATCGTGGTGTTCGTGCCGATGATCGCCGTGGTGCTGTGGATGGGGATCTATCCCAACTCGTTTTTGAAGCCGATGCAGCCATCGCTCGCCCGCGTGATGGAGCGCGTCCCCGCAGCGGCGAGCCTCGCGCACCCGGCACCGCACTTGGCTGAGCGTTAGGCCGGAGACAGACTGATGCCCGCAGCCGCCATCCCGAGCTTCCTTCCCGCGGTCCCCGAGATCTTCGTGGGCGTGGCGGCTTTGGCGCTGCTGATGGTGGGAGTGTTCCGTGGCGAGCGCAGCGCCACACTGGTGTCCTGGCTCTCGGTCGCGGCCCTCGTGATCGCGGCGGTGCTGGTGCTGAAGTTCGGCGTGACGCGCCGGGTCGCGCTCAACGGCATGTTTATCACCGACGGCTTCGGCGCCTTCATGAAGATCGTCACCATCGCGGGCTCCGCCCTCTCGGTGATGCTGGCCATCGACTACAACCAGCGCCAGGGCATTGCGCGGTTCGAGTTCCCGGTGCTGATCGTGCTCGCGACCGCCGGCATGATGATGATGATCTCGGCCTACGACCTGATCTCGCTCTATATCGGCCTCGAGCTCCAGAGCCTCGCGCTCTACGTGGTCGCGAGCTTCGACCGGGATTCCGTGCGCTCGATAGAAGCCGGCCTCAAGTACTTCGTCCTCGGCGCGCTCGCCTCGGGCATGCTGCTGTTCGGTGCGTCCATGGTCTACGGCTTCGCGGGGGCCACCGGGTTCGAGGCGCTTCAGCACGCCTTCCAGGGCGGCGGCGCGCGTTCGATCGGGCTCCTGTTCGGCATCGTCTTCATCGTGGTGGGGCTTGCATTCAAGGTGTCGGCGGTGCCGTTCCACATGTGGACGCCCGACGTCTACGAGGGCGCGCCGACGCCGGTGACCGCGTTCTTCGCGGTGGCGCCCAAGACCGCGGCCGTGGCGCTCTTCGTGCGGGTCATGGTGGATCCCTTCGGGCACCTGGTGGGCGACTGGGCGCAGGTGATCTGGGCGATCTCCATCGCTTCCATGATCCTGGGCTCGCTCGCCGCCATCAATCAGCAGAACATCAAGCGCCTGATGGCCTATAGCTCGATTGCCAATGTCGGTTATGCCCTGATCGGCCTCGCCTCCGGCGGCGACAAGGGCGTGCGCGGTATCCTGCTCTACATGGCGATCTACGCGGTGATGACCATCGGTGCCTTCGCCTGCATCCTCTGCATGCGCCGGCAGGGCAAGATGGTCGAGGGCATTCCGGACCTGAGCGGCCTCGCACGGACCCAGCCCGGCCTCGCGTTCGCATTCGCCATCTTCATGTTCTCGCTCGCGGGCATCCCGCCGCTCGCGGGTTTCCTCTCGAAGTTCTACATCTTCTTCGCGGCGATCGACGCCAGCTATTATGGCCTCGCCGTCATTGGCGTCGTCACGAGCGTGGTGGGGGCCTATTACTACGTGCGGATCGTGAAGATCATGTATTTCGACGAGCCCGCGCCCGCCTTCGATCGCCCAGTCAGCCCCGTGGTGGGGGCGGTGCTGGGCATCTCGGCCATCCTGATTCTGCTGTTCTTCGTGGTCCCGGCGCCGCTCACCGACAGCGCCACCGCCGCCGCGGCCACGCTTTTCGCGGAATGACGGCGCGCTCCCCGTCACCGACCCTGCGCGTGCTGCGCTACGACACGCTCGGCAGCACCAACGACGAGGCGAAGCGGCTTGCGGAAGCGGGCGCCGAGGAGTGGACCGTGGTCTCCGCGCGCGAGCAGACCGGGGGGCGCGGCCGCGGTGGCAATGCCTTCGTCTCCCCGCCGGGAAATCTCTACCTCAGCGTGATCCTCCGCCCGGCGCGCTCGGCCTCCGTCGCGGTGCAGCTCGGCTTCGCGGCGGCGCTCGCGGTGGGTGAGGCGGTCGTCAGCCGGCTGCCGCCCGGCCGGGACCTCCGTTACAAATGGCCAAACGACGTGCTGGTGGACGGCCAAAAGCTGTCGGGCATCTTGCTCGAATCCGCAGCGGCGCAGGACGGCACGCTCGCCTGGCTTGTGATCGGCATCGGCGTCAATGTCGCGAGCCATCCAATGGGTACCGCTTGGCCCGCGACCTCGCTCGAGGCCTTGGGCGCCAATCCTGTCGTGATCGAGGATCTCCTGCGCGATACCGTCACCGCCCTGCAGTCGGAGACCGACCGCTGGCTTCAAGAGGGCTTTGCGCCGCTCCGCGCCGCCTGGCTCGCGCGGGCTTATGGGCTCGGTGGCACCGTCGGCGTACGGCTGCCGCGGGAGCGGCTCAGCGGTCGCTTCGTTGACCTCGACCGCGACGGCGTGCTTCTGCTGGAGACGGCCGAGGGTCCGCGGCGGATCGCCGCCGGGGAAATCTTCCCGGCCGCGGCCTGAGGGAGGAGGGCGGCATGCTGCTCGCCATCAATGCCAACAATACGAACACGGTGTTCGCCGTCTGGGACGGCGATACGCTGCGTGGCGCCTGGCGCGCCTCGACCGACCCCAAGCGCACCGCCGACGAGTACGTGGTCTGGCTTGATCACCTCCTCGCCCTGGAGAAGCTCGCGCGCAAGCAACTCACCGGCGCGATCATCGGCAGCGTCGTGCCGGAGGCGAATTTCAATCTCCTAACCCTCTGCCGCCGCTATTGTCACAGCGAGCCGCTGATGGTCGGCGACAACGGCGTCGATATCGGCGGGCAAGCACTGGTGGACCGGCCCGAGGAAGTGGGCGCCGACCGGCTCGTCAACACCGTGGCGGCGCATGACCGCTACAAGGGCCCGCTGATCGTGGTGGATTTCGGCACCGCCACGACCTTCGATGTGGTCGACCGCGCCGGCAATTACTGCGGCGGCGTGATCTCGCCGGGTGTCAACCTCTCGCTGACCGCGCTACACCTCGCCGCGGCGAAATTGCCGAGCGTGCGCATCCGGCGCACCGAGAAGACCATCGGCAAGAACACCGTCGATTGCATGCAGTCGGGGATCTATTGGGGTTACGTCGGCCTCGTCGAGGGGATCGTCGCGCGCATCAAGCGCGAATTCGGCGAGCCCATGAAGGTCATCGCCACGGGCGGCTTGGCGCCGGTCTTCGACGGCGTCACCGACGTGATCGAGCGCATCGATCCCGATCTGACGCTGTGGGGGCTCCGAATCATCTATCGCCGAAACACCAAGTGAGCCCAGCCAAGACGACGCCGGCGCCTGAGCCGCTGCCGGAAATCCTGAACCGACCGGACGAGCTGGTGTTCCTGCCGCTGGGCGGTGCCGGCGAGATCGGCATGAACCTGAACCTCTACGGCTACGGCGGCCGCTGGCTGATGGTCGACTGCGGCATCTCGTTCGCCGACGACACCATGCCGGGGCTCGATGTCATCATGCCGGATCCCGGCTTCATCGAGGAGCGCTGCCACGACCTCGTGGGGATCGTCGTCACCCACGCCCACGAGGATCACCTGGGTGCGATCCAGTATCTCTGGCCGCGCTTCAAGACCACGGTCTATGCGACGCCCTTCACCGCGAACCTGCTGCGCCAGAAGCTGGTGGAGACCAATCTCGAGGCGAGCGTGCCGATCGTCGAGATCCCCATGTCCGGCAAGTTCTCGATCGCGCCCTTCGAGCTCGAACTCATCACCCTCACGCATTCGATCCCCGAGCCTAACGCGGTGGTGGTTCGCACGCCCGCGGGTACCGTGCTCCACACCGGCGATTGGAAGCTCGACCCCGATCCGCTGGTGGGGCCGACAGCCGACGAGGCCGCTTTGCGGCGCCTGGGTGAGGAGGGCGTGCTGGCGCTGGTCTGCGACAGCACCAACGCGCTGCGCCCGGGCGAGGCCGGGTCCGAGGCGGAAGTGCGCCGCTCGCTGGAGACCCTGGTCGGCCAATGCCGCAACCGCGTCGCGGTCGCCTGCTTCGCGAGCAATGTCGCCCGCCTCACCTCGATCGCCGCCGCCGCGGCGAAGCACGATCGGCAGGTGGCGCTGATCGGCCGCTCGCTCTGGCGGATCGAGCAGGCGGCGCGCGAGACCGGCTACCTCGATGGCGTGCCGCGGTTCCTCGATGAGGAGGAGGCGGGCTATCTGCCGCGCGACAAGGCACTGCTGATCTGCACGGGGAGCCAGGGTGAGCCGCGCTCGGCGCTCTCGCGCATTGCCGACGACGAGCACGCCCACATCGTGCTGGAGGCCGGTGACGCCGTCATCTTCTCCTCGCGCATCATTCCCGGGAACGAGCGCGCGATCAATCGGCTCCACAACAAGCTCGCGCATCTGGGCGTGGAGATCCTGACCGAGGAAGACCATTTCGTGCACGTCTCGGGCCATCCTGCCCAGGCGGAGCTGCAGCGCATGTACCAGATGGTGCGGCCCACGGTCGCCGTGCCCGTGCACGGCGAGGCGCGCCACCTGCGCGCCCATGTGGCGCTGGCGGAATCCTGCCAAGTGCAGCAGGCGATCCTGGCCCTCAACGGCGACATGGTGCGGTTGGGGCCGCTCCCGGCGGTGGTGGTAGGGCAGGTGCGGACAGGGCGGCTTGCGCTCGACGGCAAGCAGTTGGTGTCACTCGATAGCGAGAGTTGGAAGAACCGGCGGCGCATCACGTTCAACGGTGCGGCTGTCGCCACCGTGGTGCTCGACCGCAGCGGCGTTCTGCTCGCCGATCCCCGGGTCACGCTGCAAGGCGTGGGCGAGCCCGATGCGGACACGCTCGCCGAGCTCGGTGCCGAGGTCGGCCGTGCCGTCGAAGGGCTGAGCGCGCGGGAGCGCAAGGACGACGCCGCCGTGACGGAGGCCGCGCGCCTCGCGGTGCGCCGGCGGCTGAAGGCACTGAGCGGCAAGCGGCCGGTCACGGACGTGCATGTGGTGCGAGTGTAAGGAAGGGAGGCGGTGCCATGATCGGACGGCTCAATCATGTGGCGATCGTCGTGCCGGATCTGATGGCTGCGGCGGCCGTCTACCGGGACACCCTGGGCGCCACCGTGTCTGCGCCCCAGCCACTGCCGGCGCATGGCGTCACCGTCGTGTTCGTGACGCTGCCGAACACCAAGATCGAGTTGCTGGAGCCCCTCGGCGAGAATTCACCGGTGCGCGGGTTCCTGGAGCGCAATCCCTCCGGCGGCATGCATCACATGTGTCTCGATGTCGCGGACATCCTGGCGGCACGGGACAAGCTCAAGGCCGAGGGCGCCCGCGTGCTGGGCGACGGCGAACCAAAGCTCGGCGCTCACGACAAGCCGGTGCTGTTTCTGCACCCCAAGGACTTCTGCGGGACCCTGATCGAGCTCGAGCAGGCGTGAGGCTCGATGAACTGGTTTACCGGTATCGCGTCCTTCGTGGTGATCTGGTGGGTGGTGATCTTCG
>DATEGF010000105.1:0-6632 GCA_035280245.1 Allostellaceae bacterium | reverse complement strand
TCGCGGGTCGCGCGGATGATCCGCACGGTGTCCTTGAGCCCTCCCTCGGCGCGCAATTCCATGCCGAGCGCCACGATCGGCGGATCGTGGCTGAAGCAGTTGAAGAACGAGAATGGCGCCGCGTTCGGCACACCCTCCTCGTCGCGCGTGGTGACCAAAGCGATCGGGCGCGGCACCACCGAGCCGATCAGGAGGCGATAGCGGTCCTTCGGCGGCAGCGTTGCGAAATCGAATTCCATGGGGTCTCGAACTCAGGAAGGAGTGACCAGCCGACCGGCGGTCGGATCGAAGTTGATCGGAAGCTTGCCGCGCGGTTTCGCGGCTGCAGGGAGCGCGCAGGGCAGGAACCGGCCGCGGCCCGCCGTGCCCGTCACCTTGCCCTCGCCCCAAACCACCTCGCCGCGCGAGATCGTCGTCACCGGCCAGCCCGTCACCCGGCGGCCCGCGTAGGGCGTGTAGTCCATGGCGTCGTGCAGGATCTCCTGGCGGATCGTGACCTCGAGCTTCGGATCCCAGATCGCAATGTCCGCATCGCTGCCGACCGCGATGGTGCCCTTGCGCGGATAGAGCCCGTAGAGCTTCGCCGCCGTGGTGGCGGAGAGCGCCACGAACCTCGTCAGATCGATGCGGCCGGTACCCACGCCCTCGGAATAGAGGAGCGGCAGCCGGACCTCGATCCCCGGCACGCCATTACCGATTTTCTTGAAGGACGGACTGGGTCCGGCGTGCAACTTGCCCGAGGCATCCATGCGATAGGGCGCGTGGTCGGATGAGAACACGTCGAAGATGCCGGTCTCGATGCCGCGCCAGACGAACTCCTGGTTTGCCTTGTCGCGCGGCGGTGGGCTGCACATGCAACGCGCACCCTCGACGCCAGGCTTGTCGAGGTCATCCTCCGTAAGGAACAGATATTGCGGGCAGGTCTCGGCGTATATCTTGAGGCCGCGATTGCGCGCCCAGGCGATCTGGTCGATCGCCTCGCGGCCGGAGACATGCACGATAAGAACCGGCACGTCGATCAGCTCCGCAAGGCTGATCGCGCGGTGCGTCGCCTCGCGCTCGGCGAGCGCCGCATGGGCGGTGGCGTGGAACTTGGGCGCACTGTGACCCGCCGCCAGAAGGCGCTCGGTCAGGAAGGCGATGACGTCGTGATTTTCCGCGTGGATCATCACCATCGCGCCTTCGCGCCGCGCGAGCGAGAGCACCTCTAGCGTCTCGCGGTCGCTGAGCTTCAGCATGTCGTATGTGAGGTAAATCTTGAATGACGTATAGCCGTCGCGGATCAGCGCCGGCAGCTCCTGGCCCAGCACGTCGGGCGTCGGGTCGGAGATGATCAGGTGGAACGCGTAATCGACGATCGCCTTGCCCTCGGCCTCGCGGTGATAGTCCTCGACCACCTTGCGAAGCGACTGGCCCTTGTGCTGTGCCGCGAAGGGAATCAGCGTGGTGTTGCCGCCCGCCGCCGCCGAGCGCGAGCCCGAAAGAAAATCATCCGCGGTCTTGATTCCGATCGAGGATACCTGCGCGATGTGCACATGGCTGTCGATGCCGCCGGGCACCACGAGCTTGCCCGTGGCATCGATCTCCTCCCGGCCCTTGCCGAGCTTGTCTCCAAGCGCGGCGATCCGCCCTTTGGAAACGCCGACATCCGCCGAGAAGACGTCGGCCGCGGTCGCCACGGTTCCGTTGCGGATCACCAGATCGAAATCGGCCATGCCTGATCCCTGGTCAGAGCTGCACGTTGCCGCTTAGACTTATACGAAGCCCGTTGGCCTGCAAAGCTTTCCAGGAAACGCCCATGCCTCTCATCGATGAATCCGCGCGCGGCTTCTACGTCATTTCGGCGACGCCCTTCACCGACGACGGCGCGATGGATTGGACCTCCACCGACCGCCTGATGGACTTCTATCTCGACTGCGGCTGCGACGGCATCACCATCCTCGGCATGATGGGCGAGGCTCAGAAGCTCTCGCAGGAGGAGTCGGCGGCGTTCGTGGCGCGCGTGCTGAAGCGCGTCGGCACGCGCATCCCGGTGGTGGTCGGCGTCACCAGCGCCGGCTTCTCACTCATGGGCGACCTCGCGCGGCACTCGATGGACCTTGGCGCCGCCGGCGTCATGGTCGCGGGCGTCGGCGCACTCCGGACCGACGACCAGATCTATGGGTATTTCGAGAGCGTCGTGAAGGAGCTCGGCCCCGAGATTCCCGTGGTGCTGCAGGATTTTCCGCAGGTCAACAACGTCTATCTGTCGCCCAACCTCGTGAACCGGCTGTTCGCGGATTTTCCGACGCTGCGGGTCTTGAAGCACGAGGAAATGCCCGGCCTGCGCAAAATCTCGAAGGTGCGCGGCGCGGAGGCCTCGGGAACCCGCAAGCGCCGGATCAGCATCCTGGTCGGTAATGGCGGCCAACATGTGATGCAGGAGCTGGCGCGCGGCGCCGACGGCGCCATGACCGGGTTCGGTTTCCCCGAGGGCCTGGTCGAGAGCATTCGTCGCTGGTTCTCGGCGGACAAGGAATCGGCCGAGGACCTCTACGACGCCTATCTCCCGGTGATCCGGCACGAGAACCAGATCGGTCTCGGCCTCGCACTCCGCAAGGAGACGCTGCGCCGGCGCGGCGCGATCGCGAGCGCCCGAGCCCGCGCACCGGGACCCACCCTCGATACCGACGATCAAGCGGAGCTCACACATCTTCTGGATCGGCTCGAGCGCGCGAAGGCGCGCCTCGGGATCGCCCTTCCGCCGCTGCGGATGGCTGGGGAGTAGCTACTCCTCGTCCGGCAACGCGCTCTCGTGCCAATGCGAGAGCAGCCAGCGCGAGACGCGATCGAGCGAGAAATAGATCGCCATGCCCGTGAGCGCGAGCAGGACCAGTGCCGCCATCTGCCGCGCGATCTCCAGACGATACCCGGCCTCGAGGATGCGATAGGCGAGCCCGGTCTCGCTGCCGCCGGTGCCGGCGACCAGCTCCGCCACGACCGCGCCGACGAGCGCAAGGCCGCCGCTGATCTTCACGCCCGCGAGAAAGCTCGGCAGCGCCGTCGGCATACGGAGATAGCGCAGCGTCTGCCAGCGCGTCGCGCCATAGAGCTTGAAGAGCGCCGCGAGGTTGCGATCGACGCTGTTGAGGCCCAGCGTGGTATTCGCGACGATCGGGAAGAACGCCACGATCAGCGCCAGGATCAGCACCGACCAATAGGCGTCGTTGACCCAGATGATGATCAGCGGCGCGATCGCCACGATCGGGGTCACCTGCAGCGCAATCGCATAAGGGAGAAAACTCAGCTCCAAGACGCGCCACTGCGCGAACAGGACCGCGATCGCGCCGCCCAGAATGATCGCCAAGGCAAGCGCCGCGATGGTGATGCGCACGGTGACCCAGAGCGAGCCTAGGAGGCTTGGACCGTCGCGCCAGAGCGTCTCCGCCACCAAGCCGGGACCCGGCAGGATATAGGTTGGAATCTCGAAATGCCGGACCACACCCTCCCAAGCCGCGAGGAACACCGCGCCAACGACGGCCGGACCGAGCATTCGCAGGATCCGCTCGCTCATGCCATCATTCCCTCGGCAAGGCGATGGGAGAGCGTGCGGCAGAGCTCGGTATAGTGCGGCGCCGTGCGCAGGCTCGAGATCCGGGGATAGCCCAGGTCGATCAGCACGTCGGCGATGATCCGGCCGGGCCGCGGCGTCATCACGACCACGCGGCTCGAGAGAAACGCTGACTCGAAGACGCTGTGCGTCACGAACACCACGGTCCAGTGCTGCGCCTGCCAGAGCTGCAGCAGGTCCTCGTTGAGCTTGAAGCGGGTGATCTCGTCGAGCGCCGCGAAGGGCTCGTCCAGCAGCAGCAGCTCCGGACTCGTCACCAGCGCGCGGGCGATCGAGACCCGCATCTTCATGCCGCCCGAGAGCTCGCGCGGGAAAGAGCGCTCGAACCCTTCGAGACCGACTGCGGCAATGGTCTGCGCGATCCGATCAGACACGCTTGCGCGGCTCTCGCCCACTAGGCGCAGGGGTAGGTAGACGTTGTCCCAGACCGTGGCCCAGGGCATCAGCGTCGGCTCCTGGAACACGAAGCCGACCCGGCGGCCGAGCGCCTCGCGGCCTCGGATCGTGCCGGCGCTCGGCTCGACCAGCCCCGCGATGATCCGCAGCAGCGTGCTCTTGCCGCAGCCTGAGGGTCCGAGCAGGCTGACGAAGGCGCCTTTCTCGATCGCGAGGTCGACGCGGTCGAGGGCGAGCGTGCCGTTCCGAAAGACCTTGCGAACGCCCTCGATCGAGACCAGCGGCATGGGCTGTCGCTGTGCTCGGCGGCTACTTCCGCATGCCGATATCGAAACCCTTATTCACGAACTGCAGCGTATAGGCGTTCTTGACGTCGAGATTCGCGGGATAAAGGCCCTGCTTTGACATGACGTCGTGGAAGGCCTTCCAGCGCTCGTCGGTCATGGCGCCGATGCCGAGCTTGACGCTATCGCCACTATCGACGATGCCGTACTCCCTGATCTTCTTATCGGCATAAGCCAGGAGCTCGTCGGTCTCTTCCGGATTGTCCTTCTTGATGAGCGCGTTCGCGGGCGAAGGATCGCCGTATAGATAGCTGTACCAGCCCTCGATGCTGGCGTTGACGAAGCGCTGCACCAGGTCCGGCTTCTCTTGCACCATCTTGCGCGAGGTCTGGATCACCGAGGCATAGCTGGCGTAGCCCTCGTTCGCGACCAGGAACACCTGCGGCTTGCCACCGGCTTTCTCGATCAGGAACGGCTCGCTGGTAACATAGCCCTGCTGCACGGCGTTCTTGTCCGCCATGAAGGGCGCGATGTTGAAGTTGTAGGGCCGGATCTGGTCATCGCTGAAGCCGAACTTCGACTTGAGGAAAAGCCACACGCCCACGCGCGTATCGGCACCGATCATGATCGGCTTGCCTTTCAGCGCCGGGAGACTGTCGTTGCCAGCGCCGGCATGGGCGATCAGAACCATCGGATCCTTCTGAAACATGGCCGCGACCGCGACCATGGGTATGTTCTCCTTGACGAAGTTGAGGGGAATGAAAGAATTCGGCGTCTCGTCGAAATCGAGCCGGCCGGCAGCGAGCAGCTGCGCGTGATTGACCTGTGGCCCGCCCTGCCGGAGCGACACTTCGATTCCGTACTTGGCGTAGATGCCCGTGGCGATCGCCTGGTAATAGCCGCCGTGCTCGGCTTCGGCCTTCCAGTCCGTGCCGAGGGTCACCTTGTCGAGCGCCGCGGCGGGCGCCACCAATCCGGCCGCCAAGACTCCTACCACCAGCACCGTGCTCGATGTTCTCGCCGTTCGCCGCATTGCTCGCCCCTCCGGAAATGACGCGTTTTTTGCCACTCTTCTATAGCAGCAGCGGGCCGCCTGCATGGTCAAATTCCACGCCCGAAGCTCACCCCAGCGCGCGCAGCCCGCGTAATCAGCCTGACCGCGGCACACGCCCCTCAATCGGATAGGCGGGATCGTTGTAGCCGGGCGTCGAGGGATGTCCCGCCGGCACCAGGCCATCGATGAGCGCCTCGTCCTCGGCGGTGAATGTGTAGTCGAGCGCGCGGACATAATCGGCCCATTGCCCCTCGGTCCGCGGGCCCGCGACGGCGCCCGTCACCAGCTTGTTGTTGAGCACCCAGGCGAGCGCGAACTGGCCTGCGGTGAAGCCACGGGCCTCTGCGTGGCGCTTGATCGTCTGTGCGATCGCCATCGACTCCGGCCGCCATTCCGTCTGCATGATGCGCTTGTCGTTGCGGCCGGCTCTGGTGTCGGCCGGCGGTGGGGCGTTGTGCGAATATTTCCCGGTGAGCACGCCCCGGGCCAGCGGACTATAGGGCACGACGCCCAGCCCGTAATAGGCCGAGGCAGGGATCTGCTCGACCTCCGGCATGCGATTCATGGCGTTGTAGTAAGGCTGGTTGACGATCGGGCGATCGACGCCGAGTCGATCACAGATCGCGCAAATCTCGGCAATCCGCCAAGAGCGATAGTTCGAGACCCCGAAATACCGGACCTTACCCTGGCGGATGAGGTCGGCCATGGCGCGCACGCTCTCGCCGAGCGGCGTCGCGTGATCCTCTTTGTGCAGATAGTAGACATCGATGTAGTCTGTGCCGAGGCGCTTCAGGCTCGCCTCGATTGCCTGCAGCATCCACTTCCGCGACAAGCCAGTCTCGTTAGGTCCGGTTCCCGCGGGGTTCGCAAGCTTCGTCGCCAGCAACCAGCGGTCCCGATCCCCGCGGATGGCGCGGCCCAGGATCTCCTCCGAGCGGCCGCCCGTGTATTGGTCAGCGGTGTCGACGAAGTTCACGCCTTGCTCGCGTCCGACCGCGACGATCCGCGCCGATGTGGCTTCGTCGGTCGCCCCGCCGAAATTCATGGTGCCGAGGCAGAGCACCGACACCTTGACGCCGCTATGGCCGAGCGTGCGGTACTCCATGACCGAGCCTCCATCCTCCCCAGTGTGGATGGCCGAGTGTGCTGTGGCACGGCGGCCTCGGCAAGCCTCAGCCAGCTTCGACCGATACCCGGAGGCTCTGCAAAGACTCCGGGTGATTTCAGACAAAGTATTCGATTTCGAGTCCTGTGCTTTCCCTGTGGTATTAACACTCTTTTAACTCTG
>DATEGF010000104.1:0-5423 GCA_035280245.1 Allostellaceae bacterium | reverse complement strand
TCGGCAGAAACGGCGCGATCTTCGTCCACTGCTCGTCGCTCAGCCAAAACAAGTTGCTTCTCATGCGCCAGGCTCCTATTCCAAGCGCAGAGAATCACTATCCGATTCACGCCTCAAGCAATTTAATGAGTTCTCGCCCTAATCTAGTACCGGCACCCTCACCCTCCCATGCCCTCTGACAAGGGCATGGGAGGGGTGAGGGTTGTCGCGCGCGACCCGCTGCGCTAATCAATTCGCATCATGATCCCGCGCTACAGCCGCCCGGAGATGAGCGGCATCTGGGAGCCGCAGAACCGCTTCCGCATCTGGTTCGAGATCGAGGCCCATGCCTGCGACGCGCTCGCGGCCAAGGGCGTGATCCCCAAGGAGGCCGCCAAGGCGGTCTGGGAGAAGGGTGGCTTCGACGTCGCGCGCATCGACGCTGTCGAGCGCGAGGTGCATCACGACGTGATCGCGTTCCTGACCTCGCTCGCCGAGCATGTCGGCCCCGAGGCGCGCTTCGTCCATCAGGGCATGACCTCGAGCGACGTGCTCGACACCTGCCTCGCCGTGCAGCTGAAGCAGGCCTCGGACATTCTGCTCAGGGATCTCGATGCGCTCCTCGCCGCGCTGAAGCGCCGCGCCCTCGAGCACAAGATGACGGTGACGATCGGCCGGAGCCATGGCATCCACGCGGAGCCGACCACGCTCGGCCTCAAGCTCGTGGGCCACTACGCCGCCTTCGCGCGCAACAAGGCGCGGCTCGAGCGCGCCCGCGCGGAGATCGCGACCTGCGCGATCTCCGGCTCGGTCGGCACCTTCGCCAACATCGATCCCGACGTGGAGGCTTATGTTGCGGAGAAGATGGGCCTCACGGTCGAGCCGGTCTCGACCCAGATCATCCCCCGCGACCGCCACGCGTTTTTCTTCGGCACGCTCGGGGTGATCGCCGCCTCGCTCGAGAACCTCGCGACCGAGATCCGCCACCTCCAGCGCACCGAGGTGCGCGAGGCCGAGGAGTTCTTCTCGGCGGGCCAGAAGGGCTCCTCGTCGATGCCGCACAAGCGCAACCCCGTGCTGTCCGAGAGCCTGACGGGCCTCGCGCGCATCGTGCGGAGCGCGGTGGTGCCCGCGCTCGAGAACGTCACCACCTGGCACGAGCGCGACATCTCGCACTCCTCGGTCGAGCGCGTGATCGCCCCCGACGCCACCGTCGCCCTCGATTTCGCCCTGGCGCGCGCCGCGGGCCTGGTCGAGAAGCTGATGATCTACCCCGAAGCCATGCGCGCGAACCTCGATCGCCTCGGCGGCCTCGTCCATTCCCAGCGCGTGCTCTTGGCGCTGACACAAGCCGGCATGAGCCGCGAGGACGCCTACCGCGCCGTCCAGCGCAACGCCATGCCGGTCTGGGAAGGCCGCGGCAAATTCCTCGATCTTCTCAAGGCCGACGCCGAGGTGACGAAATACGTCAAGCCGGCGCAGTTGGAGGCGCTCTTCGACGAGGCCTATCACACCAAGCACGTCGACACGATCTTCAAGCGCGTGTTCGAACAGAGTTGAACCACCAAGACACCAAGAGCACCAAGCCGCCGAGCCCTTGGTGTCCTTGGTGTCTTGGTGGTTCAAAAACCTACGCCGTTATCCCCAGCTGCTTCCTCGCCTCCGCGTGGAAGCGGGCGAGCTCGGCGCGTAGCCGCGCCGCATCGAGGCTCGCGCCCTTCGCCTGGGCGTCGCGCATCAGGTGAGCCAGCAACTCCTCGTCGTTGTGATGGCGGACCTCGCCCTCGACGATGCCGCGGGCGTAGGCCTCGGCATCGGGGCCGCTCAGCCCCATCTTCTCGGCGACCCAGAGCGCCAGCAGCTTGTTGCGGCGCGCTTTCGCCTTGAAGGCGAGTTCCTGGTCGCGCTCGAATTTCTTCTCGTAGTTCCGCTCGCGCTCGTCGAAGCCGGACATCGTCCACCCCTCTTGCAAAGCAGAGCCGCGCCCCGCGCAGGCGACGGCCGCGGTCCGGCATTATATCGTGCCTCGCCCCACTCGCGAGGACCAGCGACCCCGCATGTGCACCATCGTCCTGCTGCGCCGTCCCGGTCACGATTGGCCGCTCATCCTGGGCGCCAACCGGGACGAGATGGCGAGCCGGCCGTCGAAGGCGCCCGCGCGGCATTGGCCCGACCGGTCCGAGGTGGTGGCGGGGCTCGACGTCGAGGCGGGCGGCTCCTGGTTGGGTCTCAACGATGCAGGCGTCACGGCCGCGATCCTCAACCGCCATGGCACGCTCGGCCGCGCCAAGGGCTTCCGCTCCCGCGGCGAGCTGGTCCTCGAGGCGCTCGACCACGCCGACGCGGTCGAGGCGGCGCGCGCGCTCAAGCACATCGAGCCCGGCGCCTATCGGCCCTTCAACATGGTGATCGCCGACAACCGCGACGCCTTCTGGCTGCGCCATGCCGACCCCACGGGGACGCTCGGGCTCACGGTGACGCCGATCCCCGAGGGGGTCTCGATGCTGACCGCGGGCGAGCTCGACGATCCCGAGGTGGGCCGGATCCGCCGACACCGCCCGCTCTTCGCGAAAGCCAAGGCGCCGAACCCCGACCGCAACGACTTCACCGCGTGGCAGGCGCTGCTCGAGAGCCGCGAGACCGCGCCCGAGGACGGCCCCACCGGCGCCATGCGCTTTGAGACCGAGACCGGTTTCGGCACCGTCTCGAGCGCGATCATCGCCATGAGCCAGCCCGGTCACGGAGAGCACCGCTGGCGCTTCCGCTTCGCCACTTGGTCCCCGAAGCCCGAGCCTTGGCGCGACGTAAGTTGAGTTTCACCACGGAGTGCACAGAGAACATGGAGGTTGCTTCTCTCGGCTAAGCCACAGTCCTCGGCACTAAACAATCACTGTGCGTCGCCCCGCGCTCGTAACTCAGTGTCCTCCGTACCCTCGGTGGTGAACGACGCTAAGGTGTTGATATTGCTCAGTCGGCGGCGCTCGTTGTGTCGCACCCCGAGCCTTGCTATACAGCAGCCCCACATCCCCCAGGAGGAGCGCGGCGCAGCAGCCGGGTCACCCGGACCCGCCATCGTCCGATCCATCCAAAAACATCAAGGTTTTGAAGGCCATGTCGCGCCGCCGCCAGATCTACGAGGGCAAGGCCAAAGTGCTCTTCGAGGGGCCGGAGCCCGGCACCATCGTGCAGTACTTCAAGGACGACGCCGTCGCCTCCGAGAAGAAGGGCACCATCACCGGCAAGGGCGTGCTCAACAACCGGATCAGCGAGTACCTGATGGTGAAGCTCGCGGATGTGGGCGTGCCCACACACTTCGTGCGCCGCCTCAACATGCGCGAGCAGCTCGTGCGCGAGGTCGAGATCATTCCGATCGAGATGGTGGTGCGCAACATCGCCGCCGGCTCCTTTGCCAAGCGCTTCGGCATCGCCGAGGGGACGCAACTGCCTCGCTCGATCATCGAGTACTACTACAAGAACGAGGCGCTCGAGCGGCCGATGGTGAGCGAGGAGCACATCACCGCCTTCGGCTGGGCGAACACCCAGGACCTCGACGACATGATGCAGATGTCACTCCGGGTGAATGACTTCCTCACCGGGCTTTTCCTCGGCATCGGCATCAAGCTCGTCGATTTCAAGCTGGAGTTCGGCCGGCTCTGGGAGAACGACGAGATGCGGATCGTGCTCGCCGACGAGATCAGCCCCGACAACTGCCGCCTCTGGGACCTCAAGACCAACGAGAAGCTCGACAAGGACCGCTTCCGCCAGGACCTCGGCCGCGTCGAGGAAGGCTATCAGGAGGTGGCGCGTCGGCTCGGGATCCTCCCAGAGGGCGGCCCCGCCGACATGAAGGGACCGAAGACGCTGCAGTGAGTGCCCGCGCGTGCTTCGAGACGGACCCTCCGGGTCCTCCTCAGCATGAGGACCGCTTGAGAGTGGCCGAAAGAACAGCCCTCATGCTGAGGAGCGGGCAAAGCCCGCGTCTCGCAGGACGCAGGGTGGGTCGACCGACATAGGGGGCCGAGGCATGAAAGCGCGCGTCCACATCACGCTCAAATCAGGCGTGCTCGATCCCCAGGGCAAGGCCATCAGCCATGCGCTCCAATCGCTCGGCTTCGCCGGCGTCAACGACGTGCGTCAGGGCAAGGTGATCGAGCTCGACCTCGCCGAAACCGACAAATCCCGCGCCGAGGCCACCGTCAAATCCATGTGCGAGAAACTCCTCGCCAACACCGTGATCGAGAACTACGCGATCGAGATCAAGGGGTGACGCGAGAGCTCAATTTCCACCTCGGGGATGAGAAATTGGCTTTGATTGGCTTTGAAATTGGCTTTCCCAAACCTCCGTGCTTTGATTCGCCTCGATAAATTGGCTTCGTTTTGCAATTTTCATTTTCTATTCAGCTCAGCGCCCCGCGGTTAGGCGTTTCGGATCATTTCCTTGATCACCCGGATATCGGTTGTCACTGTCGGCGTGCCCATGGTCTCGTCGAACTCCGCCGAGATATGTGGGATCACGGATTTATCTGCGACGACGCAGCCCTTGCCTGGCCAATAGAGAACGCAGGTCGTCTGCTTTAGCACCTCGATAAGCGCCGACCAGAACGGATGATCAAAGCCCGGCGGCCGATTGACCGAAAATCCGTCGATCTGCAGTTCGTTTCCGATATAGACCCTGCCGCTGCACTCGTTGAGCGCCCAGGACCAATCCTCGTTGCGCGTGCTGAATGGTTCAAGCGCGCGATCGAGAATCTCGCGCGGGAACTTCCCAACCTCACCCTTGTGGAAGCACGTGATCCAGATATCCCAGCTCATGCAGACCTCTTCGAAGTTTTCACATACAGTAGAACAAAACAGGAACACCTGTCAAGCGAAATCGGTAGGTTTGCGGCGGCTTGCGGAGCGGAGTGCGTGGTCTTGTGCAAAGTCGCTGCGCCTCAAAGCACCAACAGCCTGCACCAGGGCAAGGTGAACGAGCTCGACCTCGCCGAGACCGACAAGTCCCGCGCCGAGGCCACCATCAAATCCATGTGCGAGAAACTCCTCGCCAACACCGTAATCGAGAACTACGCGATCGAGATCAGGGGGTGAGCGGCCGCGAATCGAGGCCTGAGCGGCTTCGTGAGAAATTAGGCGCGACTGTGGCTTATTGAGCTATGTCAGGACCGCAACATCGCGCGGCTGCAGTAGCTTCCAGAGCCTGCCGAGCCGTTCGATCTTGCCGGTCACGCTGATTCGCTGGCCATTCCTATGAGCATCCACGGCTAGCAGATATTTATCCGGCGGCAAGGTGACCCGTACGCTGATATCGCCGAAGTCTGAATGCAGCCATTGAACCACGACCTCTCTAGCCCCCACAGGGTGCAATAGATCAGACGGATCGCTCCTCGATTCTAGGCGGACAATACGCCCAATGACGATGCGGGGACGGTCAAAGTCTTGGTCTC
>DATEGF010000103.1:0-27269 GCA_035280245.1 Allostellaceae bacterium | reverse complement strand
GCTCGTTGGCCCACGTTCGGCGCGCCGCTGCTGGTCAGCGTCTGGGCGGCTATCGGCTTCGCGTGCACCTTCGCCATCACCGTCGACAGACCACGATTCGCGGCGGCTGCCGTCTTGTTTGCCTGGCCTGCGATCGTGCATTCGACGCTGAGGTACCGCAAGGCCGCACTCAACGTCGCACTGGGCGTGTGCGTGGTCCTGCCATTGGCGAGGACATCGCATCTCCTGGGCAAGTACAACCCACCATCCAGCGAAACCTACCCGGGTTGGTACTTCCCTGCGGCTGCCGCCATGAATGCAGCGCTCCGCGACGTACCAAGCGGCATCGAGCAGGTCTATGTCATCGTCCAAGTCGGTATGCCGAGGGCAGCACCGAAATACATCCAGGCCTTCCTCGGCACGAAGGCCGAGATCATCCGCCTTGCCGATTTCCATGAGACTTGCCCGCAACCCACGCCGTTTCTTGCCATCGATCATGACATCGATGACGGGCTCGTGACCCTGTGGGCGAACGTGCGCGCGGACTGCGCGGTGTTCTTCTTCGACCTCGCAGGCCTTGGGAGCACCCACATCGTTGAAGGGAGCCTTCGCCGAAACGACACGATCAGCTATGACCTGCCGGAGGGGCACCTGATCGATCATAAAGGCAGGCTCAAGCCGGCGCTCGATCCGGGCACACGCCTCATCGCGCATGTTCGCCCGAAGGGTCCGGCGCGCTTCATTATCGAGCAAGGCGCGCCCGATGGCGGTGTCGCTTGGTTCGATACGCCATGAGACATCGCTTCGCAGCGGAGGCAGTCGATCCCGGATCAGATGGCGCGGTCAGGCGGGGGGCGCATCCGGGTCATCAGGCCCGCGGCCTCTTGCGCGAAGGGCTGCTCGTCGCCGCGGCCGTCTTCGGCCTGCTGTGGCTCGTCGGATGGTCATACCGGGAAGTCTATGTGGCGCGGGTCGACGACGTTACGGCTTTGGCCGACGGGCTGCTACTGGTTCCCGGTGCGCGGTGGGAGGATTGGTTCACCGAGGGTCACTCGCATTTCTTCGATGCCTATCCGGAGTGGCCGCGCGGCATCACGGCATTCGCGCGCCCAGCGTTTCAATTCCTGATCTATCTCGTCCATTTCCTCCTTGGGCGGGAGTGGTCGTCCTATCTTGCACTGAATTATCTCGGAATCGCGGCGGTTGCGGCGGTCGCTTTCGCGATCGGGAGGCGAGCGCTCCGGCTCGGCGTCGGCGTTGCGCTCGTTGTCGCGGCTCTCGTCTCCCTGTCGCCCTCGGTGCTGCAGTATTCGATCTGGCAGCTCGGGTTTGCCAGTGAGCCGCTTGCCAGCGCGCTCGTTGGCGGAGCATTCCTCGCACTGGTAGCGCGCAAGCACACGGCCTGCAGTGCGCTCCTGCTCGTCGCCCTCTTCACGAAGGAGACGGCGGCATGGGCCCCGATCGCGGCCGCGATGAGCGCGTTGGTCCAGCCGCCCGCGGGCCTCAATCTCCGGCGCCGCATTGTGATCGCGGGGGGAATGCTGCTGCCGCTCGCCCTCTGGCTCGCGTTCCGTTTTGCTTTCTACGGCGGTATCGGCGGAACCTATGCGACCGCGTCCTATTCGCCGTTCCTCGGCTTCTTGCAGCTCGCGTTCCGGAAAGTTATTCATTTGGACCGCCTGTTCATCACCGAGGATGTCGGCCTGACCGGCGGCTCCTGGCCGACCCTTGACCGGCTATTCAGGATCAGCGCGGCCCTCCTCCTCGCTTCGTTGTTCCTCTGGTGGGCGATCCGCGCCTTGCGCGAGTTGTCGCCTCGATTCGTGGCAGCCATAAGCGAGCGGCAGTGGCCGGCAGTCGACGCGCGCCGGCTCGCAGCGCTTTGGGCCGTGACCGGTCTTTCGCTCTATGTCGTTCTGCCCGTCAACAATCCGGTCTATGCCACGTCCGCAGTGATGTTCGCGTGGCCAGCGGTGGTCGCGGAAATATGGCAAGAGCGGAGGGTGTTATTGCGCGCAGGTCTGGTGGCATGCCTGCCGCTATCGCTGATGCAAATGACCCATCTCCTCGTGGGGGTCAGCGTGCCGCCCATGCATCCCTATATGATCGAGAACTATCGCGCGGCCGCCGAGATGGACGCGCTGCTTCGAGACACGCCGGCGAGCATACGACAGATTTTCGTGGTTTCCTCGGCCCGCTCGGTCGCGCCGGCAAATCCGGCATACCTTCAGGCGTTCCTTGGGCTAAGTGCGCAGATCATCCATCTTATCGACGTCGACTGGAACTGCGACGCGGAAGGAGACCACGTCACCTTCGATTACGCACTCGCCAACTCGGCGGTCACGCTGAGCGCAAGCTTGCCGGAATGCGCGAGCTTCGAATTCGGCTACGCCGAAGTTGGCGAGAATGCGCTGTCCGGGACGCGACTTCGACGCGACGACCTAGTCCAGTACGAACTGCCCGAAGTTCACCCGGTCGATCGACATCACCCCTGGGAATCGGAGCTCTTCCTCGGCCGGCGGGTCATCGCGCAGGTTCATCCGCGAGGTCCGGCCCGCTTCATCATCGAGCGCGGCGGCGCCGATGGTGGTTTGACATGGTTTGATACGCCATGACCGCTGGCGGTGAAACGAGAGATGCTGCCGTTGCACGTGAGGCCGAGGTCGCGGCACACGTGAAGCTGGCGGACGCGCTGCTCGCCCAGGACAAGCCCGACGAAGCCGAGGCCCGTTACCGCCTTGCATTGGCCCTCGCGCCCGGCAACGCATCGCTCGTCAATAGGCTCGGAAACGCGCTCTACCGGCAGGGCAGGCTCGAGCAATCGATCCAGCAATATCGCCAAGCTCTCGCTCTCAAGCCCGACTCTGCCGGGGTCCATTACAACCTCGGCAATGCGCTGGTTCGGCGCGGCAAATGGAATGAGGCGGCGGCGCACTATATTCGCGCGGTTGCCCTGAAGCCGGACTTTGCGGATGCTCACTACGGCCTCTCGGGGATTCTCTCCCGCCAAGGGCATCTCGAGAATGCCATTGCCGCCTTGCGGCGAGCGCTAAAATTGAATCCCGATTTCGTCGAGGCGGAGATGCAGCTTGCGATGCTGCGTATGCAGGCCTGCGACTGGAGCCGTGCGCGGGACGACGTCGCGCGCGCGCTCGTCCTCATGCATGAGCATCCCGGCATAACGCCGCCCGCGAACATGCTCGCCTTGCCTGTGTCAGCCGCTGATCAGCTGCTATGTGCACGGCAGTGGGCAGGCAATCTCATGCGAGGAGGAGCCCCTCCCGTATTTCATCATTCTCGTCCGGCCTCGGCCGGGAAAATCCGTCTTGGATATCTTTGCGCCGATTACTATGACCATCCCCTGGCCCGGCTCATCGTTGAAATGATCGAGCGCCACGATCGCTCGACGTTCGTGATCACCGCGTACTCGATCGGGCGCGACGACGAGAGTGGTCTACGCAAGCGCCTGGAAGCCGCGTTCGACCGACTCATCGATCTGCGCACGCTCGATGACGCACCCGCAGCGAGCAGAATCTATGAAGATGGCACGGATATCGCCATCGATTTGACCGGCTACGCACAGAACGCGCGGACGCGGATCCTGGCCGCGCGCCCCGCACCGGTCCAGGTCAACGGCATCGGCTACACCGGGACGATGGGCGCGAGTTTCCTCGATTACATCATCGCCGACCCCTTCGTCGCTCCAATGGATCAGCAGCCTTTCTTCAGCGAGCGGCTGGTTCACCTGCCGCATTGTTACTTGCCGAGCGACAGCAGGCGGGAGCCGGCTCGACGCTCGCTCGAGCGGAGGGATTGCGGCTTGCCCGTGGACGGCTTCGTCTTCTGTTGCTTCAACACGCGCTACAAGCTGCGTCCCCACGTGTTCGACACCTGGATGCGCTTGCTCCACGCAGTTCCTGGCAGCGTGTTGTGGCTCCTGGAGAACACGCCCTCTGTGCGGGAAAATCTGCGTGCGGAGGCACATCGGCGAGGCATCGGGTCCGAGCGGCTGGTGTTCACGCTGGCGATCCCATTGCCGGATTTTCTTGCCCGGCTTCGGCTGGCGGACCTGTTCCTGGATACGCTCCCCTACAATGCCCACACCACGGCAAACGACGCCCTTTGGGCGGGGCTGCCGGTTCTCACGTGCGCTGGGGCAACCTTCGCGGGGCGTGTCGCCGGAAGCCAATTGCGGACCTTGGGATTGCCCGAGCTCGTGACCGGTTCGCTCGAGGAATACGAAATGATGGCCATCCGTCTGGCTCGAATCCCCGCTCTGCTGGATGAGCTGCGGCGCAGACTGGCGCAAAATCGATTGTCTTCACCGCTCTTCGACATGGCGCAGTACACGCGCGGTCTCGAGGCCGCCTACTCTCGAATGTTCGAGACCTGGTGCCGGGGCGAGGAGCCGCGGTCGTTTGCCGTTTGAGGCTCAGGGCGCGTTGGATTGCGTCAGCTTTCGAAACACCAGCTCACCGTACGCCGCGCCGCGCATGAGGCGATTATGGCGGTCGAAGATCGGGGTTCTCGGATGCGGATCGGCGGATGCCAGGCTCAGCGCCACCTCGAAACAGCGGGATACCTCGGTGTCGCAGAACCGAAAATTGCTGTGCGCGATGAAGAGAAGTCCACCGGCCCTCAGGCACCGGGCGAAATCGCCCACCATGGCCTCGAAATCGGCGAAGGGGATGACGGTCTCCGAGCTGGTCGCGCCGGAGTCCGCGAGGTCGCCGTGACGCAGGACGGCCAGGCAGAAAATCGCGTCATAGAAAGCGGGCTGCTCGCCGCGAGTCGAGCTCGCGACCTCGAATGTGATCTTCGGGTCCGGAGAGTGGTCGAGCTTCCTCCTGCATTCCGCAATCGCTCGCCGATTTATGTCGATCCCCTTGATGGTGGCGTCCGGCAAGTAACGACGCAGGGTGAAAACCTCATCTCCTGTCGAGCAGCCAAACGACAGGATATTGGCCTGCGGATGCGACCCGAGCTTTTCGTGCGCGAAGGCGAACAGCAGCGGGTATCGATCGAGCCACGTGTCGAGAAAGGGTTGGAAGAGATTTGGCGGCTTCTCGAATCGAATGAGCGCGACGCTCCGATAGGCCGGGTCCGTTGTGAACCTGTAGAGAAACCGGGCAAACCGATAGGGCGGCCACCTCTTAATGCGCGCGATGACGTGATCGGCCGAGCGCATGGGTGAGTCCGCTATGCGGCTCGGTATGCCCGGTGTTCGGCAGGGCGGCGCGTGCGCTCCACGACCGCCTTACGCCCCCGTACCGCTTGCCTTGTCAGGCGGCACGATTGATCCGATGATGGATGCGAGCGTTTGTCGGGGTTTGGACGCAAGATGGTAGCCGAGCCGCTTGATGTCTCCGGTTCCGTGGCTCTCCACGGGGCCGAGCATCGATGCCCCCACGCCATCATCCACAATTTTCTGGGTCCGCGACTCGTGCAGAGGCTCTTGCGGCACGTCGACCGGGAGCGTGCGAAGTTCGTTCCCGCCCTGGTATACCGCGTGCAGGTTCGCGGTGCGGTCGAAGACTCCAACGTCCGCAGCTGTGCGGTGCTTTTCCCCATCAAGCCCTTTAAGAAGGTGATCGAGCCGAGAATATTGCAGGTGCTTCGCGTGGCGCTCGCGAAGCTCGGTCTTTTCGAGCGAGAGGCGGTCCTCGCCGAGTTCGAATTCTGTGCCTATGGCGATGGTGGCCTTTTCAAAGCGCATCACGACGTCATGCCCAAGGGTGAGCCTCGGATTGCCTCCTGCGTCTACTACTTCTTCAGCGAGCCTCGGGGTTTCGCTGGAGGAGAGCTCAGGCTCTATCCGTGGCCCCACCTCAACGCCGGGAATGCACCGAGCCGCCCATGGGTCGACGTGGCACCGACATGCGACAGCCTGGTGATATTTCCAAGCGCGCTCCGTCATGAAGTCAGGCCTGTCACCTCTGCGTCCCATGAATGGGCGGATCAGCGATTTACCATCAATTGCTGGGCCTACCGGCGCATGCCGGAGGAGACTCCTTCTTGAGCTCGTTGAGCAAACGTCTAAGCGCACGCGCTAGATTCCACAATGGAATTAACCATATTTGCATCAATTGAGCCTGTCATGGGCTCGAGCGCCGTTGGGCAAGGCAACGGACCGTCAGCTTGTCGCGATTTGCCCCCTCTGTTACGGTGGTTTTGCGGGTTGCGCCTGAATGTCTTGAGTTCTCTTGGTGCCAGCGCCGAATGAACGGGCTTGCGAGATTTTCTTCTCTGTCCGTCCCGGAGAAGCGCGAGGTGGTCGAGGCGATCGCCTGCCTCGCCGTCGCTCGGCTGCTCATGTTGCTGCCGTTCAGGCATGTCGCGCCCTTGCTGGGTCCCTTGCGGCCTGCCGAGGGTTCATGGTCGGCCGCGCTGGATGCGGAGGGAAGCGCGGCGGCGATCGCCGTTCGACGGGCACTGGCGCGTGTCGCGCAACGCCTTCCCTGGGAAGCAAGCTGCCTCGTGCGCGCGATCGCCGGTCGCATGATGCTGCAGCGTCGTGGCGTACCGTCAATCCTGCATCTCGGTGCGCGGAGCGGCCATCAAGCCGAGCTCGCGGCCCATGCGTGGCTGAGCTGCGGCGACGTCCATGTCACAGGCGCGGAGATCGCCGATCAATACACGCCCATCGCGACGTTCAGGGCATGAGCGTGGGCCTTGCCCGCTATCTCCAGGCGTCCATTCGCCGTCGCGCTAGCATCCGACGTGGTCACGTTGGACAGTCGCGCTGAGGCCGGAGCAGAGCCGCGCGAGCGTACCATGGGTGACCGCATCATTTGCGGCTGGCGCGTGCGCTCCTCGCGGCCCCTGCCCGAGACCTTGCCTTGGGGCGACGGGGACAGCGCCGTCGATATAGCGGTCACTCACGGCAAGATACCGACACATATCGGCAAACGCAGCGCCGATCTTCCCTATATTGAGGTCAGTACGAACGGCTGCGTGTTGATCGATGCCACGCCGCTCACGCGCTTTCTGGTGACCGCGAGCACCGTCGTGGTGGACACGGAGCTTCCGCCGGAGGCCACGGAATGGCGCGCTTATCTCCTGGGTCCCGTGCTGGCAGTGATCTGCTACCTTCGGGGCTTGTTGCCGCTTCATGCTTCCGCTGTACAGATCGGCGGTCGAGCGATCGGCATCGCCGGCAGGTCTGGAGCGGGTAAATCGACGCTTGCGGTCATGCTCTCTCGTCGCGGTCACGCCGCCATCACCGACGACATCTGTGTCTGCACAGGCTTGCCGGGACCGCCGCGGGTGATTCCTACCTATCCCGCCTTTCGGCTCAGTCCTGAAAGCTTGGCTGCGCTCCACATTGACGGCCGAAACCTGGATCCGATCGGGCTCAACTTCGAGAAGCTTCAATTGCTGCGCCCCCAGGGGTTCGATCCGAAACCCGTTCCTTTTGAGGCGATTTATTTGATCGAGGATGGACCAGGAGGTCCGGACGACAAGGACGCCATTCTGCCGCTTGCCGGAACCGAGGCGTTCCAACGGTTGGGCGCCGAAATCTATCGCCCCGCGATGGGGAGGCGGTTGCTGGCAAAGGCCACGTTCTTCAGCCTGGTCGGGTGGCTCGCAGCCCAACTGCCAATTCGTCGACTCGTTCGGCGACCAAGTTTCGCGAGATTGGAAGCGCTGGCCGACATAATCGAGGCCGATGCCACCAGCCTAATGCAGGTTAGTCGCTAACAAGCATGCCCTGCGCATGACATGCAAATCGGCTCAGCGCTCGATCAGTGGCCGGTTACGACGTAGAGCCCGCGAATTGGTTTCTGCCCGGCGGCATTTCGTTTGAAGTCCTCGGCGTGCCTGCGGTCAGATCGACATCAAGCCGCTTCAGCACCGGCGCATGCCAACGCAATTTCGTGCGGGATGCGCCAATATCGCCACCGGACGCACCGCCTTGCCCAAGCCCACCATCTTGCATCTCAATGACTCCGCAGAGGCAGTTGCCACATCAAAGCACAAAATAATGGTAACAGAGCTTCCGAACGATATCAACATACAGCATTCGCGATTTAGATTTGGTTAACGAATGTCGTTGTCTTCGAGGCCCAGGCGTATATTTGCTGTTGGTTAACGCTGGCAGGTCTCAGGTCTGCAATCATCCCGCGGAGTCCTCTCCTTCCAGCCCCACCAAGGACTTCCTCGCGAGCTGAGTGACAGCCTCAGTGACCTTGCCCGCCTCAATGGCATTGCCCAGAGCCGCTGCTAGACCGGTCACCGACAGCGGTCCCTGCGCGAGCAAGATCGCCAGGACCCGCCGCTCGAGCGGCGAAAGTCTCACAGCTTCCGCTCCGACCATGATTTCCAGATCTGATTCACGCTCGAGGCACAGCGGGATCACTCGCCGCAGCGCTAGAGAAACCGTGGTCTTGGGGGTGAGATCTTCGATCCGGCCCAGATTTAGGAGCGCGCGCGGCTTTCGCTTGTCATCCTCCGAGCGAAGGAATTTCGCGAGGTCTAGGCTCTCGACCAGGTCGTGCAAGCGATCCTTGAGTCGCTTTTGCTGGTCAAGTAGGGCGGAGACCCCGCCCAGCGCCGTCACATCCGCGCGGAGAGCCTCGTCGGCCGAGGCGTCCTCGGCCAGCGAGCGAACGAGGTCGATACCGGTTCGAGGCGCAATGCCGATGGTGAGATGCACCGATCGGTGTCCCTCGAGGGCGGCCTCGTGTATCTCGCCTCGCGGCAAATAGAGCACGTCGCCCGGATCGAGCCGATTTTCCCAGAGGGCCTCGCGCGGGAATGGCTCCTTCGGGCCGTGACCCTCGATCGGCAACGCCATTGGGGCTCCGAACCCGCGCCAACGCTTGCTTCCGTGGACCTGGAGCACCAGGACATCGTGGGAATCCCAGTGTGAGCGGAACGCGCTGCCCTGGCCGAAGCTCAGATAGGCATTGGCCCAGACCGTGCTGCTCAGGCGCCGCTCGATCGCGTCCGAGAGCCGGCCGATCGCCGGCACGACGTCGTCTATCCGGTTGATGACCAGGCTCGCACCCTGCGCGAGAACCGAGCCGAGCGCGCTCGGGCGCAATGTCGCACCAGCGCCCCGGCCGCGAAACATCGCCGGAGGGATGTCGAGATTGGCGCGTACGACCCGAAGGCGATCGGCCGGAAGCACATCCGATTCGATGAGCTGATTGATCGTGGCCCAGGAAAGCAGGGAGGCCACCTTCTTGGGATCACTCGATTTCACATGCAGTCGCGTCTTACCGAGGAAGGCGGTGAGGAACGCCTCATCTGTCGTCGGCGCAAGCAGCGAGGCGAGGTCCCTAATCATGCGCCATCCTCGCCGGATCGGGCTCCGCTCACGTATTGCCGACGGCTACGCGGCGCGCCAAATTCCCCATGGAGATGCCGAGCAGAGGAGCGAGTCGATAACGGCAGGTCACATTGGGGCGCTTCCGGCCACCGGCCGGCCGGTTCTCGGCGCAACAGCAGCGCCGCGTCCGAGGCCAGTGGCATCCGTGAGAAGAGAGCAATGATGAGTGCCACGAAAAGGCTGATGAGCCCCCACCAGAGCAGCTCTCGAGCCAGCCAATAAGCGGCACCCACCGCCCACGCCAAGCCAGGCTCAGGGGAGTTAACCGATGCGCCAAACACGTGACTCAGCGCCAGGTTAAACCGTGCCTCCCAGAGCAGGAACAAGATGGCCGCCACGGCGAGACCGAAGAGCCGCCTTATCGCCAGAGTGGCGGCATTGTCCCGGAATTGCAGCAAGCCCGGAAGGACCATGAGAAGGAAAATGCCGCGATAATAAATGTTGCTCACGGCGAGGAAGCATCCGGTGAGCACGATGGCGCCGATCAAGAGATACGCCGTTTCCCGGGTGAAGCGCCCTAACGCGCGTGGATCATTATCGAGCGCACGCACAATTCGTGAAACGAGCAGCACGGAGCAGATACCGAGGATCAGAAACATGATGACGGCGAGCAGGTCCCTTGAGACATCTATCCCGTCGGGCAGCAGCCCGGTCACCCCCAACGGCAGATTTCTGGCCGAGAATCCATCGTAATAGGAGACCTGCGTCAGGCCGGCGAGGGCGAGAGCGATCTCGTGACCGTATGCCCACCAGAAGCTGAGCAGCGCAGCGACAGCGATAGCGGCGACCGTAAAAGCTCGGCGCCACCTTTCGCACACGATCAGCATCAGCAGGGCGAATGGATAGAATTTGAGCAGCCCACCCAGGAAAAAGATCGAATAGGCCGCGAGTCGGCGTGGCCCTGGCGCCGCCAGCAGCAAGCCCCCCGCGGTCATCAGGATGAAGATGATGACATCGGCGTTGGCGCTCTCCAGGGCGTAAATCACGGTCGTGGAGACGACCGCCGCGATGAAGAGCAGACACTGACCTGCCGAGCGGGGCCTCATGATGAGCGGCAGCGAAGCGATGAACATAAGATCGAGGGTGATCCCGATCGGGTTCACGTTTTCTCTACGAAAAAAACCAGGAAGCAGGTCGAGCCAAAGCGGGGAATAGTCGAACGGCCGATGAAACTCATCGCAGGGATCTGAGAGAAAAACGCCGATGCCCAGTCGATGGCAATCGGCGGCTGCGAGAACCCCGTGTAGATCGAGAAATGGGAATTTGATGTAGGGCGTGGCACCAAGGCGCCAGAGCACCGTTAGATAAAGCGATTGGTGTCCACTGATGAAGAGCCAAGCCAACGCGATGAACAGGCACAGCGGAACGATGAAAACCAGCGCCCGGTAGAGTGGCTGCCCGCGCGCGTCCCGGTCGTCGATCATGGTCCCTCGCGCCGCACTCTCGACTCAGGCATTGCCGCCCGATACGCGGCGCAGGAAGTGCCCGACGGAGATGCCACGCAGAAGCGCGAGTCGATAAGGGCTGCTGACCTCAGGGCGCTCCCAACCCTCCGTGGGCCAGTTGCCCACGAGTCGCTGGAGCCGCGGCAGATCGAGCGCCCGGGCGGCAGGTGGGCAAGCCGCCAGCCGGTCGAGCTCCGCGGCGACCTCGGTGCGCGCGGCGGTCAAGCGCTCGTGCCAGTCCGCGCCGTCAAGCCCGATGCGCCGGTTCTTGAGCACCGCCGACGGCACGCGGTCTGCAAGAATGCCTCGCGCCAACCGCCGGTCGGTCCCGTCGCGCAGGAATTGGTCGGTCGGCAGCGCAAGACAGAATTCGACCAAGCGAACGTCCGTCAGAGGCTCTCGTGCATCGAGGCGCGACTCCGCAAGGAGCCCCTTTACGGTATCGCCGGGGTCGCAGCGATTGAGGCACCACAGCCGCTCCTCGAATGAGTCCTTCCAAGGGCGGCCGGCGAGATCCCGGCCAGTCTCCAGCGCCCGCTCTCGCAGACCGAGTTCCTCGAACCTCGCGGGATTGATCGCGGAGTAGCCGAAGAGGTCAGGGTCGTCCCCTCTCCGTTCCTTCCGGATCCACGCCCAGAGAGCGGATGGGAACCAAGGGCCGACGGTCTCGGCGACCGCGTGCGGCCAGGTCCAGCCCTGCTTCGCGACAAGTGCCGCCGCGGCGCGCCACCATTCGAACCAGCGTCCCGCCCGAAAGAGTTCCGGCAGGAGCGCCATGCCGGCATAGCTGAAGGCGAAATTTCCCAGCGCACCCCCAAGTACCACGCTGAGCCGCCGCTCGAGGATGGAGTCGACGAGCTTCCGCTCCATCGCGAGATTGCAGATCGCGAGCCGGGGTTGGCCGGCGTAATGAAAGGTGCGATCGAGCTCGGCGAGCGGCGACCGATTGGGCGTATGCAGCAGGACGTGCTGAACGTTCGGATAGAGCGCGGCTGTCGCCGCTGCCAGCGGGCCCTCGTCGATGATCTGGCCGGGCGTTCCGGCGCCTGCGAAGTCCCGTCGAGGCACGCAGGTGAACGCCGTGACTTGGCCGCCCATCGGCGCCAGGAGGCGCGCGGCTGTCGCGACGACGGCTGAGCTGTCGAGCCCGCCACTCAAAGTCGCGGCTACGTCTTTGACGCCACGCAGCCGGCATCGCACGGCTTCGTCGAGCAACTCGCGACCACGCTCGATGTAGTCCTCCGGGCGTCGCGATACGGCCAGGTGGCGCCTTGGGCTCCAGAACTTGCGCCGGGTCAGGCCGTCCGCAGTCACGCTCACCACATGGCCAGGCTCGACCCGCTCGATGCTCTCAAAGAAAGTCCGCGGACCTGTATCGGGAATCAGGATGAGAAATTCGGCGATCCGCTGCTCGTCGGGCGCATAGGGCACCTCCGGTAGCACGTGCAGGCCCTTGGGCATGCTCGCGAATGCAAAGAAGCCCTTTCCCCGGTGATAGCAGAGTGGCCGTCCGCCCAATGGATCGCGGGCGAGCATGAGCCGGTGTTTTGATGCATCCCACAGCGCAAAGGCGTAATCACCGACGATGCGGTTGACTGAGTCTTCCTCCCATCTCTCGATGGCCGCCATCAGAATGGCGGAGTCGCTCAAGCGGGACGCGGCGGAACCGGGGATGCTCAATTCGCGGACGAGGTCGTCGCGATTGTCGAGGCGAAGATCCGCCGCCAGGACGAAGCGTCCATTGCCGCCGACGAGCGGTTGCCGGTCGAACGCATCCTCGGGGAGGAGCCGCATCAGCCGCCTGCCGATGGCGATATCGCCTGCCGACCACTGGTCACCGGAATCGGGGCCGTAGAGTTCCTGGGCGCGCAGCATGCGCGCGCAGCTTTCGGACCCGCCCGGTCTGCCGTCGAACTGCCAAATTCCAGCAAGCGCGCTCATGTCATGAGACGGCGTCAGGGAGGCTCAGACACTCGATCGAGGGGATCGTGGCTGCGTGGCTGTCATGGGAGGTCCCCGCCATGGCTGCGTTCTCTGACACAGAATGGTTAACATTCCAGACTGCGGCAGAACGCATTTGGGCCCAGTACCGCGCTGGCTTACTATCATAGGTCATCTCAGGGTGCCAGCTGATGGTACCTGTAAGCTCAATTGAGCGAGAATGCAGCTCGATAGCTGGATCAACGCGCGTCACCTTGGATCCGAGGCGCAAGCCGAGTATCGCGCGGCGTTCGCGTCGGTACCGTACTCCTCCGTGGTTGTCGACGACTTCTTGCGATGTGAGAGACTTACGGCGCTGCAGCGGGTCTTCAACATAGAAGGCCGATTCGAGGAGCGCTATTACGTTTGGCGGCGCACGGATGACGGCAAGCGCGAGGAGCCGGTCGCCCCTGAGGTCTGGCGCGCTGGGTGCGAGGGCGAGCGCGCATCGATCGAGCGCGTTTTCGTGGGAGCGCGCGCGGAATTCAGGTTGGGGGAGGGGATCATCGCGCATCTCAAATTCATGGAGCTGCTGCGGTCGCCGGAGTGGATGGGCTTTCTCAATAGCGTGACTGGGATTCGGCCGGCGACATTGACGGGGTTCAGCACGCGCGTCATGGTGGGTGGCCAATACATCGAACCCCACAGCGATTTCTGGATGATCCGCGATCTCTGCGGCGTGTTCTACGCGGGCGGAGGGTGGCAGCCCCCATTCGGGGGACGCTTTCGACACCGTGGTCCCGGCCCCGAGATCGTTCCAATCGAGCCGCGAGAGAACAGGTTGCTGCTGTTCGAGCCGCGGCCCGACTGCACCCACGATGTGGAAGCAATTTCCGAGGCCGGCAAGGCCTGGGAGCGCTGTGCCTTCACCATGTGGTTCGGGACGCCAGCTGCAGCCTAGGGTGACGCGATGCCAGGGGATCGTTATCGCCGTCTCGCGCTGATCACGCCCGTCCTCGACGATTGGGAATCGTTCGTCGCGCTCATCTCGGAGCTAGATACGCTCTTTGCGGCGCAGGACGTTTCGCTATGGATACTGGCCATCGACGACGGTTCGAGGTCTAGACTTGAGGTCATGCCCGCGCTGGCTCCCGACAGCTGTATTCTCGGGGTTGAGGTGCTGCATCTCGCCCTCAATGTCGGGCATCAGCGCGCGATTGCGGTCGGTCTAACGCAGATTGTCGAGCGCAACGATGTCGATGCCGTGCTCGTCATGGACAGCGACGGCGAGGATCGCCCGGCCGATATTCCGCTGCTACTGGCAGCGGCGGAGCGGAACACCGGCCATGTCATCCTCGCACAACGGGCGCAGCGCTCGGAGTCGCGTACCTTTCGTATCTTCTATTCGCTTTATAAAACGTTCTTTCGCCTCCTGACCGGAGAGGCGGTCACTTTCGGCAATTTCTGCTTGGTTCCGATCGCGGGCGTGCGGCACCTCGTGCACATGGCCGAACTGTGGAATAATTTTCCGATTTCTATCCTGCGATCCCGGCTGCGCCGGAATTTTGTTTCAACCGCGCGCGGGCGCCGGTACACCGGTGCGTCGAGAATGGATTTGACCGCGCTAATCGTCCACGGCATGAGTGCCATGTCGGTCTATACCGAGGTCATATTCGTTCGACTGCTCCTGGCGTCGGCGCTGCTTGCGGTTCTCACCGTCATGGGGATCGCGGTGGCGGTCGTACTGAAGCTCACGCTCAATTTCGCAACCCCGGGGTGGACCACCACGGTGGTCGGCGTGCTCGCGATCGTGTTGGCTCAGATGATCAGCCTGGTGACCGCCACGGCTCTGATGGTGCTCTCGGCACGCCGCGTGCGTCCGATGGTCCCGGTCCTCGACTGCAAGCACCTCGTCGCGAGCGTCGAAAAGCTGGCACTTGTGCGGTCGGCCTCGCGGATTGCAGCGGCGAAGTAGTCAGGATTCGATTGAATGGGGACAGCGAGCGAGGAAGGTCCATCTGTCCGCGCTCCGCATCCGAACTCTTTGGGCCACTGATGACGCGCGAAACGCTTTTCCGCCTTTTGATTTGCGCGGCTCCACTGTGCTTCTTTGGCGCGTTGGGCGCGATGCTTGTGAGGGGGGACGCCTCGCTTTATGCGGCCATCCTTTCGCACATGGGGTTCTCTCCCTACGCTTTTCCGTTCCTGGACCTGCACGCGCTGCTCGCGGCCGCCGATTGTCACCGTCAGGGTATCGATGTCTATCTTTCCGATCCCTGCGATGTGCTGAACCGTCCGCACGTCTACTCGCCCCTCTGGTTTGATATTCTGCCAGATTTCCTGAACCGAGAGACCATCAACCCGATCGGGGTAATACTCGACCTCCTGTTTATCCTATCGCTGCCGCTTATCATCAGGCCGCGTTCGTGGCGTGAATGTCTGTTCTCGATCGCGGCAGCTCTGTCGACGACGGTGATTTATGCGCTCGAGCGAGCCAACAACGACATCGTCATATTCCTTTTGATGGTCGGCGCGGGCCGCCTCTTCGCTGGCGCGAGGGGACGGCGTTTGGCCGCTTACGCCATTTTTCTCCTCGGAGGCTTGCTCAAATTCTATCCGCTGGCGGTTCTGGTCCTGGTCGTGCGCGAGAGTTGGCACACTGCGCTCGTGGTCGTCGCGGTCTCTGTAATCGCGGTGCTGACATTATGGTGGGCTCATGGTCAGGAACTGATGCTTGTACTCCAGAACCTACCGAAGGTGTCCCATTACGCAGATTCGATTTCTGCACAAAATCTTCCTTTGGGCATTTTCCTGATCCTTCCCGCGGGACTCGCCTCGGAGGAGGCGTTGGCCACCATGGCCTTCGTGATCCTGCTCGCCTTGTCCGCTCTCCTTGTTCTGAGGATTTTTCGCGTGCTCGAGCAGAATCAAAGGATCGCCGAAGGATGGGGGCTCGAGGAGGCTCATCTACTCATAGGCGCTATCTTGCTGACGGGCTGCTTCTTTGCCGGTGAAAACATCTCATATCGCGGCATCTTTCTACTTTTGACGATTTCGGGCTTGCTGCGCCTCAGAGAGGCTGCCGGTACCCCTGGGGCACGGCGAATGGTCGGCGCCGCCTTGTTGGCAATTCTTGGCTTACTGTGGGAACAGCGGGTCGGTCTGGCGCTCAACCATCTGCCCGGTGGATCGTTCGGGCCCGGTAATCCGAATCTAGCGGAAGGGCTCGTCGGGGCGACCTATTGGGTCTGTCGCGAATTGCTTTGGTGGGCCCTCATCAGCTTTTTCACTGCGATCATCATGTCCCAACTGTCACGCATGCCGCTCGCCGCGAATGTGGCGCTTCTGTTGTCGAGGCGAGCTTCTATTGGAGGCGATGGGCGCGAAGGTTCAACGCGACGCTAAGGCCATTAAGCGGGACGGGCGCCGCTCCGCGGTTACGTACATGCATTCCCGTCGACGAGCCACCGACTTCCGGTCAACGAGCAAGCGGCGAGATTGTCAGATCGACAATCACGGGGAAATGGCTCGAGCCAACATTGTTCCCGAGGTGATTGTCCGCAACCGAAATGCCAGGGCTTACGAGGACGTGATCGATCAGTAGACCGATGACGGGGACGCGGGATAGCCAAGTCGCGGTGAGACCTCGGCGGAGACCAGTATCGACGAGTTTCCCGTGGGCCAAGAGTGTCTCGAACGCTGGCGACCACGGGGTCACGTCGAGATCGCCCGCGACGAGCGCGCCACGCTCAGGCGCCGCCGCGGCAAGCCGTGCCACGATCGCCAGTTGCTCAGCTTGGGTGGTAGCGCCGGTGCCAAAGGGTGGCGCACCATGCAGCGCAATGATCCTGAGGCAACCATCCCAGCGATCGCTCGCGCAAACATCGGCGCTCAGAATGCCCGCTTCGCCATTCGAGGTCTCCGCATCGCGCACATTCGTGAGCGGCCATCGACTGAAGAGGACAACACTGTCGAGCACACCTCTCGGCTCACCTGAGATGTAAGGTGGCAGTTGCGGCGTTTCGGCCTGAAGCGCCCTGATACCACCGGATATCTCGGAAAGGACCACCAAGTCGGGATGCTCGGCCCCGATGAGTTCGCGAAATTCTGCACGATCGGTGGCCATGCCGTGCATATTGAATGCAAGGACGCGCAGGTTCGCATGCGGTACCGCGGCAGAGGCAGCGAAGGAGAAGTACGGCAGCAAAGGAACCGCATTAGTCGCGAGAAGCACGAGGCTGAGCGCGCAGCTCAGTCGATCGCGCGACAGCAACGAAATAACCCCCGAGAGCAGACTGGCAGCGGCGAGGTGTGGCCGGAAATGGCTGATGAGCGCTAACCCCCACCACCAAGCGTCGAAATAGCTCGCCGCGGTCGCGAGCCCGAGCAGCAGCGCAATAAACTTGGTTAGAATTCTCACCGATCGGGGTCAGACACCCGACGGCGACGGGCCATCCGTGGGACGCCAAGTCTTGAGCTGCATCTCCAAGCGAGCGCGCCGCCTTCGGATGAGCGAAATGATGGCCCGTGTCGCGTAGCCGCCCGAGTAGGCAAGCACGACAGCCCCCAACATGCTCCAGGACATTCCACACCGCCCTGTTTTTGCCCCGAGCAGAGATTAGCAAATTGGGCCTGGACGGGAAAGTAAACGCGTCACTAAACCGAGTGGTGACGCCGCGACTTGCAGCAACATCTGAGTGAATAGGCGGCATTCCTCTTGTTCACATCGCTCCCGGCTTCGCCTGATGTCCCTGATGTGCACGCACTCGCGCTGTGTGCGCTCAGGGCGTGCATCCTAGCCCGCGTGTGACGACGACCCCCGCAGCGCCGGTTTGCCGGCAGGGCGGAGGGCTCGTTCGCGCGGCGGCAGGCGAGGGGGTATGGGCCTCGGCGTGGGCCAACGACCGTTGCAGCGAGTGCCGCTCGGCGACGGTCATCGGGCGTCGTGGGTGGCCCGCGAGCAGGAACTCGAGACCTGATCCGCCCATATCCCAGTTACGCACAGGGCCCGTGTCGAGATGGATGAAATGCGAGCGCGGATACCACCCGACGCCGCCCCGGGTCATACGGCGCGCCGCCGTCTTGGCATCGATGAGCCGCTGATCGAGGGAGATATCGATCGCTCGACCATAGAGGTGCTGGCTCTTTTCGGCGACGCCGAACATGGTGGCCCGGAGGCGCGCATTGGTCTCGGCGGTCCGGTAGGCGGAAAGTACTGTCGCAGAGTTCTGGCCGACGGAATCCAAGACATCGGCGAGGAAATCGAGCGTGCCGATATCGAGGGGTCCGATCTTGTTTACGTGGAAATCGCGGAGGAACGCCGCGAGATCCGAGACCGCGCTGGGGATAGGTCCGCTCTCGTCCCGATAAGGGCCGTCGAAGGTCTCGCCCGTATGCACGTTCTTGAGCTTCAGGCGACGTGGGACCGATGGCGCTGCGCTCGCCGCCCGCCTGCCCAAGAGAAGGCAGATGCCGGTCGCGACGAGCAGCTCACGGCGGCTCCGAGGCTTGTCACGCATCGACGGCCAAGGCATCCCGGATGCCTCTGGGCAGGCGCCTTAGGGCGAGGGGGGCGGGAGCGGCGTCACCATGATTGGACGGCCAGGGCCCGTCGGCGCTGCTCCAGCCGGGGGGCCCGTCTGGGAGACGACCGGCGCGGGGGGCTGCGTCAGCTGCCAGACCCCCGGCGCCTCGATCGCCGCCCCGGTCGCCAAGGCCAGGGCATGGTCTCGAGTTTCGTAGAAGCATCGCGTGAATTGGGGTGTGCCGGGCTGAAGCCCCCGAGCCTGGCAGCTCGAATTTGCGAGATCGGTGTAAGCCGCCGTGCAGCCGCCGACCCAAAGGCCCACGCCGATCAGAAAAAGCGCCCTCATCGCCGCATCCTCCAAGAATGGGCGTGGAAATATATAGCTAAATGGCCGGATGTTACAGTCCAACCCGGGTTTGCGTGCGCTTCTCGTTAACTATTCGTGCCCGCAGTCTCTTCGCTGCGTCGCTTTCTGCGCGGCACCGCCGCGTCTTCAGCGGCGCCTTCACGAGGTCACGTGCCGGGACGCTAGAGTGGTCACGAATGCATGACATTGTTGATGATCACGATTGCTTGAGCGACGGCCACCAAGCCGGCTAACACCACCTTTCGCCAGGATGGCTGCCGTACCGTGATTGCGAGACAGATCAAGAAAACGGCTATGAACGCCTTCCAAAGCCACCATTGCCCGCCTGACAATTCCATCGCCAGATGCATCACCGGATTCATTTCTCTGCCGCCGGCCGACAGCGCACGATTTGTGGTAAGCACGTCGATCATCTGACCGATCGCGAGCGCGACCAGGAGAAGACGGGCCGACCACAGCTTCGCGGCCGCGGATCTCGCCGTGGTGCTACTCCCGATCTCTACCTGGGGGGCATTGGCCGCTCGGCCGGACCAGAAAGCCATAGACCCTCACCCGTGCATGCGAGGAGTTCCGTCTCGTCGCGACGTTATATAGCGTCATCGATCCACGACGGCTACGGCCCGCCTGATAGGGCGACGTCGTTAAGGACGGCGAGATCGCCTTTTTGCTGGACAAGCACTTTGCGACTGCACTACGCACTGTGGGGAACTGCCCTCAGGGCGGTGGCTGTCGGGGCCGGAGATGAGCCCAAGCTCCTACGATGTAGCTCAAGACGCCGCGGCAATCGTCGGGCCGGCGGCAGGTCGCGAACCGGCCGACCTCATCTCGGTCATCATTCCCGTTTACAACGAAGAGCAGAACATTCCGCTCCTGTTGGATCGGCTCTTTCCGGTATTGGAGGAGCTTGCCCGGCCGTTCGAAATCATCGCGGTGAACGATGGCAGCACCGACCGGTCGATGGAGGTGCTCCGCGCGGCTGCCGCGCGTCGGCGCGAGCTCAAGGTCGTGAATTTGGCGCGCAACTATGGCCAGACGGCGGCTTTCATGGCCGCTCTTGATTATGCGTCCGGGCAGATCATCGTACCGATGGATGGCGATCTGCAAAACGACCCGGCCGATATTCCCATTCTGCTTGCCAAGCTGGACGAGGGCTACGACGTCGTTTCCGGCTGGCGCAAGGATCGCAAGGACAATGCGATCAGGCGGAATTTTCTGAGCCAGGTCGCCAATTTCGTGATCTCGCGCATTTCCGGCGTGCATCTGCACGACTACGGTTGCTCACTCAAGGCATACCGGCGCGGCGTGATCGGAGGCGTTCGGCTCTATGGCGAGATGCACCGTTTCATTCCGCTCTATGCCGCTTGGTACGGCGCTCGGATAACCGAGGTGCCGGTCCGGCATCACTCTCGGATTCACGGCAGCTCCAATTACGGCATGAGCCGCATTCTGAAGGTCATTCTCGATCTGCTCGTGGTCAGGTTTCTCGATCGCTATATCGGCAAGCCGATCTACATATTCGGCGGCTTCGGCCTGCTGTGGTTCTTCGTGGCGTTCGTCACCTTGCTCTATGTGCTCTATCTCAAACTGTTCGAGAATCTTTCCATGATCCAGACGCCCTTGCCGACGCTCGTGGCGATGGCGTTCATGATGGGCGTGATGAGCATCCTCGTCGGGCTTCTGGCCGAGATCGTGGTGCGCATCTACTTCGAATCGCAGTCCAAGTTGATCTATCACCCCCGGGAGACGATCAACTTCGACCCGACGATGCGGGACTGATCCCGCATGTGCGGTATTGCGGGGTTCGCCGGCGAAGGTAGCCGAGAGCACGTTCTGGCGATGACGCAGGCGCTCGTGCATCGAGGCCCGGACGAGGACGGATTCCACATCGACGAGACCCTGCGCGTGTTTCTGGGCTTCCGCCGGCTCATCGTCATCGATCCCACGGGCGGCCTGCAGCCGATGTGGAACGAGGATCATTCGGTCTGCGTCGTCTTCAACGGCGAGATCTACAACCAGGCCGAGCTGCGGCAGCAGTTGGAGGCGAGGGGGCATCGCTTCAAGACCGATCACTCCGACACCGAGGTGCTGGTGCACGGCTACGAGGAGTGGGGCCAGGACCTGCCGATCCGCCTCAACGGCATGTTCGCCTTCGTCGTCTGGGATCAGACCCGCCGCCGCCTGTTCGCCGCGCGCGACCGGTTCGGGGAGAAGCCGTTCTACTACTCGGCGCGGCCGGGGTTGTTTGCCTTCGCCTCCGAGCTCTCGGCATTGGTCCGCCATCCCGCGATCGATCGCACCATCGCGCCGCGATCGCTGCAGAAGTTCTTCGCCTACGGTTACATCCCCGCGCCCAACGCGCTCTATCGGGACACGAGGAAGCTGCCCGGCGGCTGCTGGCTGACCTACGATCTCGCAACCGGCACGGCGGAGGAGCGGGCCTATTGGCAATTCCGGATCGAGGCGGAGGGCGACGCGCCCGCCGATCGGGACGCCATCCTTGCGGAGGAGCTGCGAGAGCTGCTCGAGCGCGCGGTGGCGCGCCGCCTGGTCAGCGACGTTCCCTTGGGTATCTTTCTCTCGGGCGGCATCGATTCCGGCAGCATCCTCGCGGTCGCCGCGCGGCAGCGCAGCGCCGGATCGCTCGACACCTTCACCATCGGGTTCACCGAGCCGTCCTTCGACGAATCGGCTTTCGCCCGGGAGGTGGCCGCCGCGATCGGAACGCGGCACCACGAGAGGATCCTGGACCTCGACCAGGCGCGCGATCTCATGCCCCGCGTGCTGACCGCCCTCGACGAGCCGCTCGGCGATGCCTCGATCCTGCCGACGTTCCTCCTCGCCGCCTTCGCCCGCGAATCCGTCACGGTGGCGCTCTCCGGCGACGGGGGCGACGAGTTGTTTGCGGGCTACGATCCGTTCGCGGCGCTCGGGCCCGCCCGCTGGTACGATCGGCTCGTCCCGGCCCCCGTGCATCTGTTGTCGCGTCGGCTTGCGGACGCGCTCCCGATCTCGAGCCGCAACATGAGCTTGGACTTCAAGCTCCGCCGCGCGCTGATGGGGCTTTCCTATCCGCCCAAGATCTGGAACGCGGTCTGGATGGCGCCGGTCGAGCCCAAGCTGCTGGTCTCGCTCTTCGATGAGCCGCTCGATGTCGAGGAGCTCTATTCCGAGGCCATCGAGATCTGGGACCGGTCGCAGTCGCGCAATCCGGTCGATCGCGCGCTCGAGTTCTTCACCAATCTCTACCTCCAGGACGACATCCTGGCCAAGGTGGACCGCGCCTCGATGATGGTGTCGCTGGAGTCGCGCGCGGTCTTCCTGGACAATGACGTGGTCGAGTTCTGCCGCCGCCTGTCCAACGGCTACAAGCTGCGCAATGGCCAGCGGAAATATCTGCTGAAGAAAGCGGTATCGGGATTGCTGCCGGCCTCCGTGCTGACGCGCCGCAAGAAGGGCTTCGGAATTCCGGTCCGGCGCTGGCTTCGCGAGGTGCCGCCGGCGCCGCCGCTCGACGCGATCCCGGGAATTCGCATGCCTTGGGCGGCCGAGCGCTGGCGCGCCTTCCGCTCAGGCCAGGCCGACGAGCGGCTGTTCCTCTGGAGCTGGCTCAGCTTGCAGAGTGTGGTCAACCGCGGCGGTTCGCCCGCACCGCCAGTAGACGCTCACGATCCGCTGGTGTCGCTTGCGAACTGAGTTGCGCACCAATGCCGCGACACCGCTTTGGAGCCGGGTGCTGCGCTACGGAATCATGGGGACAGCCATATCCGTCCTCTACAGCCTATGCATCGTGCTTCTCATAGACGCATTCGCGCTCCGCAACGCGACCTTGGCGAGCGTACTAGCCTTTGTCATCGTGCAACCGCTCGCTTATTTCGCTCATCGGCAAGTTACATTCTTTGACAGCGCTCGGGACGCCATGGAGCCTGTGCGCTTCTCGGTTACGACAGTGGCGAGCTTCCTTGTCACGACGGCCGGAATGTATTTGGTGACGGAAATCTTTCTTTGGTCATACCTCTTCGGAATTGCGCTGAATTGGCTGCTGATCCCGGCTATGAATTTCCTGATCTATCTCATTTGGGTGTTTCGGGTTGAAGAGCCCGCGCGGATACGCACCTCGACCGGGGCGGTGAGCGATGACCGATGATCCCGCCCAGACTTTCGCTGCCGCCCGCGGCTCGTCGGAGCGGTTCGGCTATTCCTGGGATCACTATTCGCAAATCCTGCCCGAGCACGAGGAGCAATTCCTGCGGTGGACGGCGCCCATCGAACGGGATGACTGGCGTGGCGCGCGGATTCTGGACGGGGGATGCGGCATCGGGCGGAATTCCTATTGGCCGCTGACCTATGGCGCGGCCGGTGGGCTGGCGGTCGATCTCGACGATCGGACTCTGGCCCGCGCGCGGGCGAATCTCTCTCGCTTTCCGGCCATGGAGGTCAGGCGCGAGAGCATCTACGATCTCGCCGAGGAGAATGTCTTCGACATCGTCTTCAGCATCGGCGTGGTCCACCACCTCGAGGACCCCGATGCCGCCGTGGCGCGGCTCGTGCGCGCGGCGAAGCCTGGAGGCCGTGTGCTGGTCTGGCTCTACGGCCGCGAGAACAACGGCTGGCTCGTCCACCTGTTCCATCCGCTGCAGAGGACCCTCTTCAGCCGACTGCCGCTCAAGCTCGTCCATGCACTGTCCTGGCCGCTGACGGCGGTACTGTGGCTGATGCTGCGGCTCGGGTTGCAGCGCCTCGAGTACTTCCGCCTCATCCGCCGCTTCTCCTTCGACCACCTGCGCGCCATCGTCTTCGACCAGATGATCCCGCGGATCACCCGCTTCTACACGCGCGAGCAGGCCATCGCGCTCATGCGAAAGGCCGGCCTGAGCGAGATCGAGGCGGTCTGGGTCAATGAGATGTCGTGGACGGTGTGCGGCAGGAAAGCCAGTACGCCAGGCGAGGATAAGTCCCGGCGTTAGCATCAGCGGAAGCCTTAAGCGCGCAGGGTAGCCTCCTACATAAGATCGCTCGACGGTTCATTAGGGCTCATTGTGCAATATCGTTGCAGACCGTGTCAGTGATTGCCTTTGCTCGCCGGCGGATTTCAAATGCACCCTCCCGCGCCACTAAATCAAACGCGCTCGTTATGGCTTCCTCGAACCTCTTCGTCTCCTCGGGTCGAGGATTTTGCATGGCCGGGTAAATTTGCTTTAGACCCTTCTCATCTAAACGCCCGTCGAGTACGAGCCACGTGGCGCGATGCAGCGCCGAAGTGCAGGCCTCCTGATATTGGGACGGCAAAGTATATTCGGGAACAAAGAAATCGTAGCGTGACACGTGCTCGCGCCCGGTTAGAAAGATCAGCATGGGCACAGAGGGGTAAAAGAAAAAAGCGTCCTGCGGGGGCGTAGCCGCAATGCTGCGTATTGCCTCTCGGCTTCCATCATCACCGTTGGGCAAGCTCACGTTGCCTCGAGGCGTCGGCACGAGATCGGCAGCGAAGGCACGCTGGGCTGCCTCGCAATAGGGAATGACAGGCATATAGATCACGATCGCGGCGACAGCGGCAGCGGAACGATAAATCTGCCGCCATCGCGCAATGAAACGAGAGACGCAATAGGCGATCAGCGGGCAAGCCAACGGTACCGCAAACCCGATATGAAATGCGTCCGGACGCGGAAAGCATCCGATAAACCCGGCGAGGGCGAAGGCAGCGCACGCCCACGTGAGACGATCTTGCAGAAAGGTCCGCCAATCGCGTACGCAAGCGAGCAGGGTCAGGAGTGCCGCCAGATGAAACATATAGGTCAGGACGAGGCTTTGACCGTCCGCCCAATACCCAAATGGGACGCCTTGGATAGAAGCATATCGGGTCGCAGGGAACAGGATCGCGTCGCGGAAAAACTCCGATAGCTCGCCATTTGCTATCAAGTACGCGGCAATGCAGATCGGTATCGACGCACAACCCAGCAGAAATCGTGCAAGTTCCGCTTTGTCCAACCGGAAATCCAGGAAACGGACCGCGGCCGCCACCATGGCGAATGCGCCGCGCGTCGGCGTCACCAGCGCCGCTGCGCCGGCCGCCATGCCGGAAAGGAATGTCACCCACCGCCGTGGCCGCCGCGCGGTATTGGAGATCGTGGCCCAGGCGGCGATCACCGAAAACAGTGTCGTAAACGAATGATGGCTGAGCTGCGTCCAGACGCCCTGTGATGCGACAACCCATCCCAAGGCGATAAGTGCCGAAGACGGCGCGTGGCCGGAGGCTTCGCGGCACGCCAGGTAGGTGAAGCAGGCAATCCCGGAGACCGTAAGCATCACCAGGATCCGGACGGAAACGATCGATGCTCCCATCAGCTTGAGCCATGCCGCTGTGACCAGGAACCCGCCTGGAGGAATGAACTCGAAGAAGTCGACGTAGAGTTTGTTTCCGTGAAGCAGACGGACGCCGCCCTCGAGCAGGACCCCCTCGTCACTGAGCCAGTAGACAGATCGAATGAATGGCGTGCAGAGCAAGCAGGAGATCAGGCCAACGGCGGCGAGCCATGAGCATTCGCGAAGGCCGACCGGCCGGCGGAGTCTCAGATGGTCGACAAACCTGCGATCGGAGCTCGTCGTAGTTCCCGTGACCGCTGCGAGCTCTACCATCACTGCGTAGAGGTAATTGACGATCCTGGAATGAATAAGTCGATGTTGCCCATGTGCGTCAGCGGAAGGTTTAAATGGGCGGGGCGGCTTCCACATGGCCATCGTTTATAACAGGTCAGAACGATGATGTCTGGCCGTTCGACTGCCGCCGCGGATCGATCCTCATAGCGTTGGCGAAGGCGTTTCACCTCAGAGCTGGGCACGACCAAGCTCCAGGGATCATCGTCGGACTGTATACGCGCAACGAAATCAGCCGGGTAGTCCTCAAGTGGCGCGGCGGTATGCGCCATCCACGCCTGATACCTGTCGTGTGCCAGGAATAAGTTGAGGAAGGGGTTCGTGCTGTATTGGGGGTATGTATGAGTAAAAGTCTCGAGCCACTCATCCGAGGACCAGCCGAGAATCTTGCCGGTATCGATTGCTTTCTGCTCAACGATGGCGTTTGGTAGACTGGCCTGACTGACATCGGGCATCTGAATTTCGCCATAACCCTTCATCAGCCACCAGGTCATGATAAGGTAGTCGTTGGTCAATAACTTCAGACTGCGTTGCTTGGGGAACTGAAGCCTGTACTGCTCCACCGTCGACACGGCTGCGGCGAAGTCGTTTCGATACGTTTTAGGATCAGACACAGCGGCGAGATCGCTGCGGAGATCGGTCACGAATGCCACAATATTGGCGAGCGAAGTGTAATAGATGAGGACTATCGCTCCTATCGCCGCGGGGAACGCCTTAGAAAGGACGGAGTGGGGGCCAACGTTGAGATGCTCTATAACTATGGTGAGAAAGGCGTAAGCCATGATGGTCAGCAAAAGGTTGCGCATGCCCGTTATGACGAGGTGATGATGATAGGGCTGCAATTCACTTGGCATAACCGCAAAAACTAGGAATGGCGCGACGATTGCCGCGATCAACGCGTAATTCGCGGCCATCAGCTTGGAGCGATACCCCTGAGTCGCTCTTGGTATGATTGACGCGAAACAGACAATGGCAGCGACGACAGCGACGGCTACATCCGGACGGGAGAATAAAAACCATCGGATCAGCAACAGTCGATCGGTTATCGGAAAGGCCCCGAAACGGTCCTTCAAACCGGGACTGGCATATACCACCTGTATGAGGAGCGGGACCGAAAGAAGCGCGCACGTGACAGCGAGAGCCGCATAGCGAGAGATGGCAACGCGGCGCGTCCCGGCGTGGGCTAAAGCGAGATCGTGCAGGAAAGTGGCGCCGAGCAACAGACCGATCACGAGAAAGCTATAGGGATCGCTTAGCAGGTTAAGGGCAGCCAGCACGCCGAGATAAATTGATCCCTTCGCGCTGGTCAGGAATTTCCGCGTGGAGAAATCGAACTTGAGGAATTCCGCAATAAAAAGCAAAAACCATAATTCGGCAATGAGCGGCCGCGGAATGCGAGGGTAATAAAAGTTCAGATAAACTAGATACGGCTGGAGCCACAAAGACGCCGCGAGTAGAATGAAGGCAATGGCGAGACGCGGTTTTGGCGCGATCTGGACGAAGATGCGATACATCGCCACCGCAAATATTGCGTAAGCCACAATATCTGCGACCACGAATCCATACATTCCAAATAGGCGAAAACAAAGAGCATGGATAAAATTGCCGCCGTACGGATTGAGGGACATTCCGTCTGCGTGATTTAAACCGTCATAGGTTGGAAAGAAATTGAGCTCGGCGAGTTCCTTGATTCGCGGATAATCTTCGACGTCACCAAGCCGGTAGAGGACTGCGACGTCCAAGCTCTGATGCGGAAAAATGAGCAGGCTAATGAGCCAGTATGCGAGCGACAAAACTAAAGACGCGGCAAGCACCGCAGCGATGTTCCTTGCGCTAACCGGTGGTGAATACCGCATATACCTCAGCCTTGCTTGCGATGTCTCATTTGAGGCTAACAACTCGCTCCGCCCGACGGGCTGCATAGTATCCATTCAACAGGCGTGCCTGCACGGCGACGGCGGGGAGCGCCATGGGGATCACCGCCTGGAGCGGCAGGCCCGACATTGAGGCCGCGGCCGCCATGACGCAGGCGAGGAAGCCGCCGGC
>DATEGF010000102.1:0-14826 GCA_035280245.1 Allostellaceae bacterium | reverse complement strand
CAACGACATCCAGGCGAGTCCCCGCTATCCCGGCGGCCTCGCCCTGCGCTTCGCCCGGGTGAAGCGCTATCGCCCCGACAAACGGGCGGAGGACGCCGATACGATCGAGACCGTCCGGGCGATCTACGAGCGCCGGCAGTAGCCGACCCTGCGGCCTCTCGGCTTGATCGACAGAGCTTACCCTGAAGCGCAACCGCTGGGTGATCCCGCACCGAGCGACAGGTGGGGGCTTTTCGCCGCGCGAGCGTTACCTATGTCCACTCTCACGCCGGTCGCCCGGCGTACTGTCCCTGGTCGAAGGCAAAGAGGGAACGCCATGGCTCAGCGCGAGAAGCTTGTACCGCCAGCTACCGCGAGCGGTGTAGTCCGGATCGTCGGACCGCTCGAGGATGACGTGATCGCCAGTATCGTCTCGACCCACGCCACCGAGGCGGAGGTGCTCGAGGCCGTGAAATGGTTCACCGCCGATGACGGCCTGGGCGCGGAGATGCGGCACACGCGCACCGGACGGGTCGCACAGGTCTACGACATCCTCGCGGCCGAAGCGCAGGACGACGACGAGCTCGATCTCCCCATGCAGACCCTGGTCTCCTAGCGCGCCACCCCAAGGCCTGGAGCGAGCACATGGTGAAACGCGTGAAACTTGAGTCGGACGTTGCCACCGAGGCCCGCGACATCTGGCGCGAGGCCCAGGGGTCGGAAACGGTGCCCGTCCGCCTGCCTACCGTCAGCTTCGAGCTCGAGGATAACTACATCTTCATTCCCATGATGGACCGCGGCGAGTTCCTCGCGGGCGTCCTCTACGCCTTCGGCGAGGACCTCACCGAAGCCGAGGAAGCGACGGCTGAGGGCGCGGTCGATCTCGAGGACGAAGAGGAGTGAGCCGCTAGCAGATTAGGTCCAGAACTGCCGGGAGGCGATGCGCGCGCCTTCGGCGAGCGCCGCGAGCTTGGCCCAGACCACGTCGGGATCGACTGCGGCCTGGCCGACCCAGGTGCCATAGCCGCAATCGCTGCCGGCGATCACATTCTCGCGCCCGACCAGCTTGGCATAGCGCCCAATGCGCTGCGCGATGAGCTCGGGATGCTCGATGAAGTTGGACTTGGACTCGATCACGCCGGGGATCAGCAGCTTGCCCGCGGGGAGCTTCACGCGCTCGAATAGCGTCCATTCATGGGCATGGCGGGGATTGGCGGCCTCGAGCGAGATGGCGCTCGGCTTCGCCTGAAACACGACGTCGATGATGTCCGCGAGAGGCACATCGCAGTGGTGCGGCCCCTCATAATTCCCCCAGCAGAGATGCATGCGCAGCTGCTCCGCCGGAATCCCGGAGAGCGCGTGGTTCAGCGCCGCGATGTGCATCCCGGCCCGCTTGCGGAATTCCTCTAAGCCGAGGTTCGCGTATTGGATGTGCCTGCCCATGGCAAGATCGGGACAATCGATCTGCAGAGTGATGCCGGCCTTGGCGACGGTCTCGTACTCGTGCCGCATGGCATCGGCGATCGCGAAGAGATAAGCCTCGTGGCTCGGATAGTGGTCGTTGCGGAAGAACAACGAAACCACGCCCGGCGACGCCGCGCTCATGAAGGTTCCGGTTGCTTTGACGGACGCGACCGCGGCCTTCAGATGGTCGACGTCGGCGGAGGCGGCCTCTGCGTCGCCCACGCTGACCGGGCCGTTGCAGGCCGGCGTCTTGCGGCGCGAGCGCCCGGGATCGCCGAACACCCGCTTCGCGAGGTTCGGGAAGTCCGCGAGGTCCTGATAGACGAAGGTGTTCCCGGTACCGCCGAAACCCCGTAGTCGATCCTTCACATAGGTGGCATAGCTCGGCTTCGACATCTCACCGTCGTTCACGAGATCGACGCCCGCCTCGGCTTGCTTGCGCACGACCTCAGCGACCGCGTCACGCACCTGCGCTTCGAGCAAGGCGCGGTCGACGGGCACGCCCTCTTCCTTGGCGTACATCGTGCGGATCAGCGATTCCGGCCGCGGCAAGCTTCCGGTGTGCGTGGTCAAGAAACGCTCGGTGCTGCGATGCATGGCCTTGTCCTCCCGGAAGCATCTTAGCGCGGCCTCACGCGCTTGACAGGGCTACCCCAGCACCGGACGCTGGCGACGGGAGGATCACGTGGCGAAGACCAAGCAGATCGCTGCCGATCTGGCGCCTCGCCGCGACGAGCTCGAAGCCATCGAGGTCGCCTCACGCGACGAGATCGCGGCGCTCCAACTCACCCGCCTCAAGAAAGCCCTGAGTCTCGCCTCCGAGCACGTCCCGCTCTACCGCGACGCCTTCGCGTCCGCGGGAGTCCATCCCGACGATCTCCGAGACCTCGCCGACCTCCGAAGGTTCCCGTTCACGACCAAGCACGATCTGCGCGCGAATTATCCTTTCGGCATGTTCGCGGTGCCCCGGGAGCGGCTCGTGCGCCTGCACGCCTCGTCGGGCACCACCGGGAAGCCCACGGTGGTGGGCTATACCCAGGGCGATATCGACACCTGGTCCCACGTCATGGCGCGCAGCATCCGCGCGAGCGGTGGGCGTCCGGGCATGAAGGTCCACATCGCCTACGGCTATGGCCTCTTCACCGGCGGCCTCGGCGCGCATTACGGCGCCGAGCGGCTGGGCTGCACGGTGATCCCGGTCTCCGGTGGCATGACCGAGCGCCAAGTGCGGCTCATCGCGGACTTCGAGCCCGAGATCATCATGGTGACGCCGAGTTACATGCTGGCGATCCTCGACGAGTTCCGCGCCCAGGGATTGGACCCGCATGAATCCTCGCTGCAAGTCGGCATCTTCGGCGCCGAGCCCTGGACCAATGCCATGCGCGCGGAGATCGAGGATGGCTTCGGCCTCCATGCCGTCGACATCTACGGCCTCTCCGAGGTGATCGGGCCGGGTGTCGCGAGCGAATGCGTCGAGACCAAGGACGGCCTCCACATCTGGGAGGATCATTTCTATCCCGAGATCATCGATCCCGAGACCGCCGAGGTGCTGCCGGACGGCGAGCGCGGCGAGCTGGTGCTGACCTCGCTCACCAAAGAGGCGATGCCGGTGATCCGTTACCGGACCCGCGACCTCACGCGGCTCCTGCCCGGCACTGCGCGCCCCATGCGCCGGATCGAGAAGATCACCGGCCGCTCCGACGACATGATCATCGTGCGCGGCGTGAACGTGTTCCCGACCCAGATCGAGGAGCTGATCCTCGCCGACCGGCGGTTGGCACCGCATTTCCTGATCGAGCTGCGCCGGGAGCAACGCCTCGACACCGTCACCGTACGGGTCGAAGCGCGCGCCGATGCGGCGGACGACGCCACGCGCGTGACCTCGTCCCGCGACCTGTCGCAACGGATCAAGTCGCTGATCGGCATCACCGCCGACGTCGAGACCGTGCCGCCGGCCGGCATCGAGCGATCGATCGGCAAGGCCAGACGGATCGTGGACCTCCGTCCGAAGGACTGAGGGGGCTCACGCCTTCCGCTGCTGCGCGTTCCAGTTCCGCTCGAGGTTCGCGATCAGGGCCGGACTGAAGTGGCAATAGGCCTGCTCGCGCGCGTAGACCGCCATGTAGCGCCGAAACAGGTCGAGCGGCTCCTCGGCCACCCGGAAGGCGCGGCGGTTGCCCGCGGCGCTCACCACGCCCGCGCTGGTGAAATTCTCGACCACGCGGTCGATCGCCGCATCCATCTGATCGGGCGGCACGACCTCGTCGCAGATAAGCCGCCCCTCGGAGCTATCGCACTCCAGGCGTCGCCCGTACATTACGAGCTGCCGCGCCACCCGATCGCCGACGAAGCGCGTCAGCCGTAGGTTCGCGGCACCGGGGATGATCCCTTCCTTGCGCGCGGGCAGCGTCAGATAGGCATCGCTCGCGGCCACCACGTAATCGGTCGCCAGCAGATACTGGCACCCGCCACCGATTGCGAAGGCGTCGACGCCGGCGATCCACGGCTTTTCGATGCTGTCGCCGCAGATCTCGTCGGGGCTCGTCTCGGGTTTGGCGAGGCCGCGGAACAGCTTGTTGACGAAGCCCATCTCGCGCTTGATGTACCAGAGGTACGAAATCTTGCCGTGGTAGAGGTGGGTGAGATTGATGCCGGTGGAGAACACGCGGCGGCCCCGGTACTTCGGGTGCTCCACGTGGGCGCCGCGCAGCACCGCGATCGCGCTCTCGGGATCGAGGATCGCGAGATCGACCGCGGTCTCGACGGCATCGACCGTGGTCTCGTCCTCCGCATTGAGAAAGCGAGGATTGTGCATGGTCACGATTGCTGCACCGCCCCGCCGCTCGACCGAAGCAGCGCCGAGATCGAGCGATCCGCGTGCGCGGAACGTGTCGACCCGCTCGAGCGCGACGCCCGTCGGCAGCAGCATGGCATGACAGAGATGGGCGCCCGCCACCGGATGCGCCAAGACCCGCGACAAGAAGATGCCCTGATCGATCTCGAGCCCTTCCTTGTCGCGCTGTGGCAAGTCGAGCTCCGCGGTCAGCTGCTCGCGCGTCGGTACCAGGCCCGGTATTGCCGCCGCATCGTAGGCCAGCTGCTCGACCCTGACGAAGGCACCGTAATTGCGCGTGAGCCCGCGGTAGACCGTCTCGACATGCGCCGCCAGGAACCGATCGCGAGAGTCTCGCGTCGCATCCGTCACGACTTCGGCAGCGGCCACTTCCGGCGGCTGGCGTTTCGGCTTGGGCGGTAGCCTCGCCAGCAGGTCGGCGCTGCCGAGCCAGAACCGCGAGCTCGTGGCCGCGTCGCGCTCATAGTCGCCGCTGAGACCCGGTTGGCTCGCGAGCCAATCGGCCACGATCCGAGACGGCAGCCCCGCCCGTTCGAGCTGAGCCTGCGCGTCCGACCCGCTGGCGTGTGCCGTCGCCATGCTCCTGTTCCTCAGTCCTTGATCCGCCGATCACGCTAGCGTGGGCGTGGCGTGTTTGAAAGCCGCCGCGAAGGGCTGCCAACGCGCCTTTTCGTGCTACTCTCGGGTATACCGCGCCGGGGAAACGGGTCAGCGAAGGCCCGCGGGACAGGGAGAAGCCGGAATGCTGTGGGACCCACAGCTGGTCTTGAACGCCATCCTATCGGGGCTGTTGCTCGGCGGCTTCTACGCCGTGGTTACAGTGGGCGTCTCGATCTCCTTTGGCATGCTCGACATCGTCAATATCGCCCATCCCGCCTTCATCATGCTGGGCTCCTACGTCGCGTTCCTGCTCAACAGCAGCTATGGGCTCGATCCCATCCTCGCGAGCCTGATCATGCTGCCCGCGTTCTTCCTGCTGGGGGCGCTGGTCTACCAGGTCTACTACGTCGCCTTCGAGCGGCGCGGGCAGGAATCGCTGCGCGGCCTCGCTTTCTTCTTCGGCCTGCTGTTCATCAGCGAGGTCGGGCTGATCCTGGCGTTCGGCGTCGACTACCGCTTCGTCGAGGCCGCCTATATCGGGCCGACCTGGCACCTGGGCTTCCTCGATTTTCCGCTGCGCATGCTGATCCCTTGCGCGGTCTCACTGGCGCTCTTGGGTGGATTGCAGCTCTATCTCTCGCGGACGTTCCTCGGCCGCGCGATTGCGGCGGTCTCGCAGGACCCGCAGGCCCTCCGGCTCATGGCGGCGAACCCCACTCGGGTCAAGCGCATCGCCTTCGCGCTCTCGATCGCCACATCCTCGATCGCGGGTGCGCTGCTGATCGTGATCCAGCCAGTCGAGCCCTCGATGGGTCGCGACTACATCGGCCGTGTGTTCGCGATCTGCGTGCTCGGCGGCATGGGGAGCTTCCCCGGCACGCTCGTGGCCGCGATCCTGCTCGGTATCGTCGAGAGTTTTACCTCGACCTTCTACGGACCCTCCTGGTCGCCTGCGGTCGCCTTCGGTTTCCTGCTCCTCACCCTCGCCTTCCGTCCCGCCGGCATCTTGGGACGCTAGCGCCGTGCGCTCCCGTACCTTCCTCTTCGCGGCGCTCGTGGTCGCCGGCCTGCTGTTCGAAGGCCTGCGCTCCCTCGAGAGTGAGTATCTGTTCTTCGCGGGCTACGTGGTCCTCCAGTACGTGGTGCTCGCAACCGCCTGGAACATCCTCGGCGGCTACACCGGCTATGTGAACTTCGGCACCGCCGCGTTCTTTGCCTTGGGCGCCTATACCTCCGTGGCGCTCGGCAAGCTCGCACCGCTGCCGATCCCCGTGTTCATGCTGGCAGGGGGCGTGATCTCGGGCGTCGTCGGCCTCGGCATGGGCTATCTCACGCTGCGCTTGCGCGGTGTCTACTTCTCGATCGCGACGCTCGCCCTTGCCGTGGTCGTGCAGACCCTGATCACGAACTGGGACTTCGTGGGGGGATCGCGCGGCGCCTATACGCTGCGGCCCGCGCTCGTGCCGCTGCTCGGCAGCTACGTGCAGTATCTGTTTCTCGTCATGCTCGGGCTCGCCGTCATCGCGCTCGCGGTCGCGCACGTGATCGAGGGCTCGCGCCTCGGCTATGGCTTCGCCACCATCCGCGACGACGAAGCTGCGGCCGAGGCTTCGGGCGTGCCGACCCTGCGCTTGAAGCTGGTGGCGACCACGCTCTCGGGCGCACTCATGGGCATGGCGGGCGCGCCGCTGCCCTACTACGTGACCTATCTCGATCCCGCCTCGGGCTTCAACCTCGCCTATGCCGTCAACAGCATCGCGATGCCCTTGATCGGCGGCATGACCAGCTGGATCGGCCCGCTGATCGGCGCGCTTCTGCTCGGGAGCGTCCAACAGGTTGCCACCGTCAGCAACTGGTTCGGCGGGCATCCCGAGATCAATCTGCTGATCGTGGGTCTGCTGCTCATCCTGTTCGTGATCGGTGCACCCAACGGGATCGTGGGTTTGCTCGGCGTCGAGACCCGTCGGGGCGCGCGTCGATGACCGCGCCCCTTCTCAGGGTCGAGGACCTTTCGAAGCGCTTTGGCGGCTTCACGGCGCTCGACACGATCAACCTCGAGGTCGCCGCCGGTGCGCGGCTCGCGCTTATCGGGCCCAACGGCTCCGGCAAGAGCACGCTGGTGAATTGCCTTTGCGGCACGCTCCGGAACGACACCGGGCGTGTCCATTTCGATGGCGCCGCCGTCGATGGCCTCACCGCCCATCAGCGCACGCGCCTCGGGATGGCGCGGAGCTTCCAGCTGCCGCGCCCGTTCACCAGCCTGACGGTAGCGGAGAACCTGCGCATCCCGCTCCTCTACACCGTGGGCGTCCGGCGCGGTCATCACGTGCCGCACGCGGAGATTGTCGCGCGCGAGCAGGAACTGCTGGGGCTCGTGGGCCTTGCCGAAAAGGCCGCGCGGCTGCCGCGCGACCTGAGCCAGGTCGAGATGCGCAAGCTCGAGCTCGCGCGCGCCATGGCGGCGGAGCCGAAGCTCCTGATCGCCGACGAGGCGATGGCGGGGCTCTCTCACGCCGAAGTCGACGACATCCTCCGGTTGCTGAGCCGCCTCAACGAGGCCGGCATCACCATCATCCTGATCGAGCACATCATGCGGGCGGTGATGAGCTTCTCCGACCGGCTGGTAGTGCTGGTGGCCGGACGGAAGATCGCCGACGGGCTCCCGAACGACGTCGTGCGCAACCCCGAGGTCGAGAGGGCCTATCTTGGCGAGTAGCCTCACCCTCTCGGGCGTCGACGCCGCCTACGGCGCGGTCCGCGCGCTCGAGGGCGTCTCGATCGAGGTGCGCGCGGGCGAGACCGTGGCGCTCTTGGGCACCAACGGCAATGGCAAGAGCACGCTCATGAAATGCGTCATGGGCATGGTGACGCCCAGCGCCGGCAGCATCACCGCGGAGATCGACGGCGAGCGGCACGAGCTCGTGGGCCGCGGCACCGAGGAGATCGTCGAGCTCGGTATCGCGCTGGTGCCCGAGGGACGGCGCCTCTTCCCCAAGCTCACGGTCGAGGAGAACCTGATGCTTGGCGCCTTCCGCGCGCTCGCCCGGGAGCGGATGCGGCGCAATCTCGACTTCTGCTACGAGACCTTCCCGCGGCTCCAGGAGCGGCGCCGTCAGCTCGCGGGCAGCATGAGCGGCGGCGAGCAGCAGATGCTGGCGCTCGGCCGCGCACTCATGACGGAGCCGAAGATCCTCCTGGTGGACGAGCCCTCGGTGGGCCTCGCCCCGGTGCTGGTCCAGCGCACCATCGCCACCATCAAGTCACTCAAGGAGAGCTACGCGCTCACGGTGCTGATGGCCGAGCAGAACTTCACCCAGGCGATCCGGATCGCCGATCGCGGCTACGTCATCGTCCACGGCAAGATCGCCTTCGAGGGCCGCTCTGCCGACGAGCTCAACAACAATGAGCTGATCCGAAAATTTTATCTCGGGCTATAGCGTTGCGTCCTTCGACTCACTGCGCTCCGCGCCGTGGCTCAGGATGAAGGACTTGGGAGTTTGCACAAAGAATCCCCCTTCATCCTGAAGCCGCCCGCGCAAGCGGGCGAGTCGAAGGACGCAGGATGCTTACTGCGGCCGCGCCGCCGTGTATGGGTAGACGGCCTTGCCCGACGCGTACTCCGCTGGCGTCACCACGGTCTGCGTGTCCATGGTGCGGAACTGGTCGAGGTCGTTGCCCTTGATATCGTGGAATTGCACCTGCACCACGCGCGGCTCGGCCCACTCGCCGTTGCTGCCGAATCTGACATCGCCGAGCACCGTCTTGAACGTGCTCTTGCTGATGTAATCGGCGAGCTTCTCGTCATCGAGGCTCTTGGCCGCCGTGATGGCCTCGCCCAGGACCTGCAGCTGCGCGTAGGCCCAGGGCACCATGTAGTAGCCGAGCGGGTCGATCCCCTGGCCCATCACCTTCTCCTGGTAGCGCTTGAGCAAGTCGGAGACGCCATCGAACTGCATCTTCGGTACGGGTATCCAGAAGTCGTAGTTGACGATGCCGTTGAGCAACGGACCCAGTTGCATCTTGATCGAGGTCGACTGCAACCCCACCATCCCGCCGCCGAACAGCTTGGTCTTCAATCCGAGCTCGTTGGCTGCTCGCACGATGCCGACGGAGTCCGGTGGATAGGAGGCGACGAAGACCATGTCGGGATTGCTCGCCTGGATCGCGCGTACGATCGGCGTGTAATCCGTGGTGCTCGGCGGATAGGTCTTGTCGTAGATGATCTTGAAGCCGGCCTTCTTCGCGTTCTCGCGCGCGCCGTCGGCGGCATTGTGCGAGAATTCCTGGTCCGCGGCGACGATGGCCAGCGTCTCGGGCTTCGGCGTCTGCTGGGCCGCGATCTCGAAGAACCCTTGCGATATTGAGGCCTTCGAATCCATTCCGCCGGTCGGAGCCATGACGAAGTACTTGGGATAGTGGAACTCGGAATTGACCGCGAGGCCGAGGAGCCCGATGAAAACCTTGTTGTGCTGCATGACGACGGGCATGGCCGGCGCCAGCATCGCCGTGGCGTAGCCGCCGACCACCAGGTCGACCTTGTCGACGTCGAGGAGCTTCGTATAGATGCCCGGCACCGTCGGGGGCGTGCTCTGGTCGTCGTAGAACACCAGTTTCACGGGGCGGCCGAGCAGCCCGCCCTTGGCGTTGATGTCGGCCTCCCAGATCTGCATCGCCACCAGCGCCGATTTGCCGTTCGCCGCGAGCCCTCCGGTCAGGGCCATGCCGAAGCCGATCCTGATCGGCTCCTGCTGCGCCAGGGCTGGCAACGCGGCGATGACGATCAGAGCCGCCATCACCGCGAGCCGAGCCGCGTGCGCCATCAGTTTGTTGATCATCCCAGCTCCTCCCGAAGGCATTGGTTTTCTTTTATCCTATGCTCAACAACGGGACGCACGCCAGAGGCCTCGGCGCGGGCTTTACGGTGGGAATGGCCGCGTCGATAATGCCGGTCCTCACCTTCCGGATGCTTAAGCGATGCCGCTCAGCCACCTTGAGCACTACCTCATCCAGACCGCAGACCTCGAGGCGACCAAGGATTGGTACGTCCGCGTGCTCGGCATGCGCGCGGGTGCGCATCCCGACTTCGGCTTCCCGGTCTATTGGCTCTATCTCGGCGAGCGCGACGTGCTGCACCTGACCCAGGGTGGCACCGCGGTTTCCGAGAAGCGGAAACAGTACCTCGGACAGGAATCGCAGGCGACGCGCGGCTCCGGCGTGATCGACCACGTGGCGTTCCGCGCGACCGGCCTTACCGAGATGCTCGCGCACCTCGACCGCCTCGGCATCGCTTACAAGGAGCGGCAGGTCGATAACCAAGGGCTCTACCAGCTCTTTCTGCTCGATCCCAACGGCGTCAAGGTCGAGCTCAATTTCTCCGCGGTCGAGGCCAAAGGCCGGCGCGCCACCGTGATGGCCGCCGACCTTCGCTGAGCCCTCGCTCGCGCCCTCAATCGAGATCACCTCATTGGAAAGGACTGTCGTATGAAATTCGTGACCTTCCGCCGGGACAACCGGACCTCCGCGGGCATGCTGGTCGACGGCGACCGCGTGCTCGACCTGGGCGAGGTCCCCGGCCTCAACGCCAAGACCGTGCTCGACGTGGTGCTCGCGGGCGAGGACGGCGTCGCCGCCGCGCGCGATGCCGCGAAGCGCGCCAATGCCGGCAACACCGTGGCGCTCAATGCGGTCACGCTGCTGGCGCCGATCCCGCACCCCCGCAAGAACGTGTTCTGCATCGGCCGCAACTACGTCGAGCACGTGGCCGAGGGTGCTCGCGCGCGCGGCACGGACCTGAAGCTGCCGGAGTTCCCGCAGATCTTCACGAAGCCGCAGACCGCGGTCATCGGCCCCGGCGACGAGGTGCCCTACGATACTCAGGTGACGCAGAAGCTCGATTACGAGGTCGAGCTCGGCGTGATCATCGGCAGGCGCGGCAAGAACATCCCGAAGGATCGCGCGCTCAGCCACATCTTCGGCTACACCGTGATCAACGACGTCACCGCCCGCGATCTGCAGCGCCGGCACGAGCAGTGGTTCAAGGGCAAGGGTATCGACGGCTCCTGCCCGATGGGCCCGTGGATCGTGCACGCCAGCGCGATCAAGGACCCGCAGGCGCTCGACATCAAGCTGCGCGTCAACGGCGAGCAGCGCCAGAACTCCAACACCAAGCACATGATCTTCGACTTGAAGACGATCATCGAGAGCCTGTCGCTCGGTATGACGCTGGAGCCCGGCGATGTCATCGCCACGGGCACGCCGAGCGGCGTCGGCTTCGCCATGAACCCGCCTGGCCTCCTCAAAGGCGGCGACGTCATCGAGGCCGAGGTCGAGGGCATCGGCATCCTCCGCAATACCGTGCGCGAGGTGCCGCATAAGGTGGAGGGGTGAGCGACCGAGAGAACCCTCACCCGGCCGACGCTTCGCGTCGTCCACCCTCTCCCACTTCGTGGGCGAGGGGCAAGAAGGGCCCCTCTCCCGCGCTTGAGCGGGAGAGGGAGGGGCCCAGCGCGTAGCGCTGGGAGGGTGAGGGTTAGGCTGGCTTGTTCCGGCCGCGCGTCCGTTCCACCTGCTGCGCGATCCAGGCGTAGGTCTTCTCGAGGCCCTTCTTGAGCGGCTCGCTCGGCCGCCAGTTCAGCTTTTCCTGGATGAGCTTGTTGTCGGAGTTGCGGCCGCGCACACCCAGCGGGCCGGGGATGTGGCGGATCGAGAGCTTCTTTCCGGCGATCGCCATGATGAGCTCGGCGAGCCCGTTGATGGTGACCATCTCCTCGGAGCCGACATTGACTGGGCCCGAGAAGCCCGAGCGCATGAGCCGCGTACTCCCCTCCAGACACTCGTCGATATAGAGGAAGGAGCGCGTCTGCTTGCCGTCGCCCCAGATCTCGATCTCGCCACCCTTCGGTGCCTCCGCAACCTTGCGGCAGAGCGCCGCCGGCGCCTTCTCCTTGCCGTTGTTCCAGGAGCCGAGCGGCCCGAAGATGTTGTGGAAGCGCGCCACGCGCACCTCCATGCCCTTGTTGCGCTGATAGGCGAGGTAAATCCGCTCGCTGAAGAGCTTCTCCCAGCCATACTCGCTGTCGGGCGCCGCCGGGTAGGCGCTCTCCTCGGAGGTCTTGGGGTTGTCGGGGTCGAGCTGATTGTGCTCGGGATACATGCACGCCGACGACGAATAGAACATGCGCCGCACGTTCCGGCGCCAGCACGCCCCCAGCATGTTGAGATTGATCTGAGCGGAGTTGTGCATGATATCGGCGTCGTTCTCGCCGGTGAAGATGTAGCCGGCACCACCCATGTCGGCCGCGAGCTGGTAGACCTCGTCGAAGTGCCGATCGACCACGCGGTCGCAGAGCCCGCGGTCGCGGAGGTCGCCGACCACGAAGTCGTCGGCCTCGGTCGCCGAGAACTCCGGGAATTTGAGGTCGACGCCGCGGACGTAAAAGCCCTCGCGCTTGAGCCGGCTCACCAGGTGATTCCCGATGAACCCGCCCGCCCCGCACACCAATGCCGATTTCACCGCCCTGCCCCTCGCATGAATAAGGCGCGCTGTTATAACACAAGGTCTGCATCATTGAGTGTTTGCGTCTGGTTAAGATGAACCACCAAGGCACCAAGACACCAAGGAATCGAGGCCTCTTGGTGTCTTGGTGCCTTGGTGGTTCAAGCTTTCTTGACGCGACTTCGTCGAGTCCGGCAGCGTAGGGCTCATTCTTCACGAGGACCCTGGGACAATGACCAATCACATCCAGATCAGGATCAGCGAGCGCGGGCCGTTCGCGGGCGGGCATGAGTTCGGCTCGACCGGCGCCTATGAGCGGCTGGTGGGCCGCGCGCATTTCGCGATCGATCCCAAGGCGCCGGCGCAGCGCGGCATCACCGATCTCGAGCACGCGGCCGTGGACGCCGAGGGCCGCGTGCGCTTCGCCGCGGACATCATGATCCTCCGCCCGAAAGACCTCGCGCGCGGCAATAAGCGGCTCTTCCTCGATTACGGCAATCGCGGCAACAAAAGAATGCTCCAGTTCTTCAACGACGCGCCCGCGAGCAACGATCCGAAGACGCTGGCCGACGCCGGCAACGGCTTCCTGATGCGGTGCGGCTACAGCATCGCCTGGATCGCCTGGCAGGGCGATCTGTTGCCGGGCGACGGCCGCATGGTGATGGACCTGCCGGTCGCGACCGACCACGGCAAGCCGATCACCGGCCTCGTCCGCGTCGAGTACATCGCCGATCAGCACGGCGTCACCACCCAGCCGCTCTCGGCCTGGATCTCGACGCGGAGCCACCCGACCGTCTCGCTCGACACCCGGAAGGCCACCCTCACCCGCCGGCGCTACGCCACCGACGCTCGCATTCCCGTGCCGGCGGACCAGTGGATGTTCGCGCGCATCGAGGCCGGCATGGGCCTCGACAACCAGGGCAGCGAGCGCGCACTCGTGCCGTCCGACACGCACATCCATATCCCCAAGGGATTCGAGCCCGGCTGGATCTATGAGCTCGTCTACACCGGCAAGGACCCGCTGGTGCTGGGCCTTGCCCACGTCGCCGTGCGCGATTTTTCCTCTTTCCTCAAATACGGCGAGCGCGATGCCGCGGGAAATCCGAATCCGCTTCGCGAGGGCCGCACGGGTGTCGAGAAGGCTTATGCCTGGGGCCGCTCGCAGACCGGCCGCTGCATCCGCGATTTTCTCTATCGCGGATTCAACGGCGATGCGCAGGGCCGGCGCGTCTTCGACGGCGTGCTGCCGCATGTGAGCGGCGGCGGGCTCATGTGGCTCAATCACCGCTTCGCCAACGCGGTCTCGCCCGCGGGCCAGCAGTACGAGGATCATTTCAATCCGGCCGATCGCTTCCCGTTCTCCTACGCCGAGAGCACCGACCACCTCACGGGCAAGCGCGACGCGATCCTGAAGCGGCCCGATACCGATCCGCTGGTGATCCACACCCAGACCGCGACCGAGTACTGGCAGCGCAAGGGCTCGCTCGTGCACACGGACACGCGCGGCAACGACTTGGCCCAGCCCGAGGGCGTGCGCGTCTTCGCCTGGGCGAGCTCGCAGCATTTCGCCGATCCCAATCTCAAGAAGCCCGCGCGCGGCGTTTGCCAGAACCCGATCAACGTGGTGCAGACCTCGATGCTGTTCCGCGCCATGCTCGACGCCATGGACCGATGGGCGACCGACGGCACCCCGCCGCCGCCGAGCCGCATCCCGCACCGGGCCGACGGCACGCTGGTGACCGCCGAGGAATGGCATACGCAATTTCCGCGCATCCCGGGCTCGGCGGTGCCGAGCGGTCCGGCGGCGCTGCCGCTCCTCGATTTCGGTCCCGATTTTGAGCGCGGCATCCTCGCGAAGGAGCCGCCCGACGTGATCGCGGGCAAGAGCTACACCGTGCTGGTACCCGCGGTCGACGCCGACGGCAACGACACCGGCGGCGTGCGGGCGCCGATGGTGCAGGCGCCGCTCGCCACCTACACCGGCTGGAACCTGCGCGCCCGCGGTTTTGGCCACGGCGCCACCCACACCTTCGTCGGCAGCACGATCCCCTTCCCCGACACCGAGACCGAGCGCCGCATCACCGCGGACCCCCGCCGCAGCACCGCGGAGCGCTACCCAAATCAAGCCGCCTACACCGCGGCGATTGCCGCCGCAGCCCGAAAGCTGGTGGAGGAGCGCCTGATGCTCGAGGAAGACATCGAGCGCGCGATCGTGCTCGCGCAAAACTGGAGCCGGCCGCGGCACGACGTATCACTGGAATGAGCCCAAGCGCCCTGGGTCCTTCGACGCGCTTCGCTTGCTCAGAGCTTGTGAGCCTATGTCGTCTTGCGACGTAGAAGCAGTTGAGGGGGTGGGTGGCACGGGTGAGGTGGGTGAGGATTGTCGGGGGGACTCAGGCGGTGGCAGCGGCGGCAGTCAGCAGCCGATGGCCGG
>DATEGF010000101.1:0-2780 GCA_035280245.1 Allostellaceae bacterium | reverse complement strand
GCCTTCAAGGACACTCATGTCGACGCCCGGCATCCGCCGGGATTTTACGGCACCACGGATGCGCGCCGCGCCCTCAACCTCGCGAGCGCCGTCCCGACGCTGGAGGCGATCACGCAGCTGCCGCCCGGCGTCGCGACCCAGGCCTACGCGCGGGCGAAGGAAGTTGATTTCCGGCCGTGGCTTCTGGGTGCGGCGTTGAGCTTGGCGCTGGTGGATCTCATCGTTGCCTACGCGCTCCGTGGATTGCTCGGTGGCATCGGCCGGCGCGCGCGCGGCGCGGCGGCCGGTGTGATCTTGTTGATGGTGCTCGGGGCTGCGCCTGCTCGGGCTGCCGATGACGACTGGACCATCCGCGCCACCAGCGAATTCCACCTCGCTTACGTGCGCACCGGTGTCCCTGAGGTCGATGACGAGGCGCGCGCGGGTCTTGCCGGCCTCTCCGATATCCTCAATCGGCGCACCGCGGTCGAGGCGGCGGCGCCCCTGGACATCGACATCGAGAACGACGAGATGGTGTTCTTTCCGCTGCTCTACTGGCCGGTGGTCGAGGGTCAGCAACTCCCCTCCGCCAAGGCGATCGACAAGATCAACCGCTATCTCGCAACTGGCGGCAGCATCTTCTTCGACACGCGCGACCAAGGCGAAGGCAACGCGGTGAGCGTGGGCCAGACGCAGCAGCGCCTGCAGCGGCTCACCGCTGGGCTCAAGATCCCGCCGCTCGAGCCACTCCCGCCGGACCACGTGCTGACCAAGGCGTTCTACCTGATGCAGGAATTCCCGGGCCGCTGGAGCGGCGGCCGGATCTGGATCGAGCCCGCCGAAGGCAAGGTGAATGACGGCGTCGCCTCGATCATCGTCGGCAGCAACGACTATGCCGGCGCCTGGGCGATCGATTCGGGCGGGCGCACGCTCTATGCCGTGGTGCCCGGGGGCGAGCCGCAGCGCGAGCAAGCCTATCGGTTCGGCGTCAACCTCGTGATGTACACGCTCACCGGCAACTACAAGACCGACCAGGTCCACGTGCCGGCGATCCTGGAGCGGCTCGGACAATGACGGTCGCCGGCTACACCCTCGCGGCCTCGCCGCTCCTGCCCTGGTGGGCGATCGCGGTTTTCGCGGGTATCGCAGTCGTGGCGCTGCTGTTTGGCATGTTCCGCCGCGCCCGCGGCACGGCTTGGCGATTGCTGGCAACAGCGGTGCTGCTGGCGATCCTCACGGACCCATCGCTCCTGCAGGAGGACCGGTTGCCGCAGCGCGACGTCGCCGCCGTCGTGGTCGACGACTCCCCGAGCATGCGGATCGACGACCGGCGCCAGTACGAGCGACAGGCGCTCGACAAAGTCACCGAGGAGCTGAAGGCCTTCAAAGATCTCGACGTGCGGGTCGTGCACGCGGGCGGCGCCGAGCCAGGCTCGGGCCTCGCGGATACGGGAACCCGGCTCTACACGGCCCTCCAGCACGCGCTCGCGGACGTACCGAAGCAACGCGTCGCCGGCGCGGTGATGATCACCGACGGCGAGGTCCACGACATGCCGCCGGCCGAGCGCTTCGACCTCGGCGCGCCACTCCACGCGCTCATCACCGGCAAACCCGGCGAGCAGGACCGCCGCCTCCTCGTCAAGGAGGCACCGAGCTTCGGCCTGGTGGGCAAGGCGGTCCAGGTCACGCTCCGGGTCGACGACCTGCCGGATACGCTAAGCCAAGCGCGCGGCCAGGCCCGCGTGACGATGCGCAAGGACGGCGGGCCGCCGAAATCCTTCAACGTGCCGGTCGGGCGCGACACGCCGATCAGCATTCCGATCGATCATGGCGGACCCAACGTGGTCGAAGTCGAGGTCGAGGCGGGTCCACAGGAGCTCACGCTCGAGAACAATCGCGCGGCCTTCGTGGTGAACGGCGTGCGCGACCGGCTCAAGGTGCTGCTGGTGAGCGGCGAGCCCCACGCGGGCGAGCGCACCTGGCGCAATATCCTGAAGTCGGACCCGTCGGTCGACCTGATCCATTTCACCATCCTGCGCCCGCCGGAGAAGCAGGACGGCACGCCGATCCGCGAGCTCTCGCTGATCGCCTTCCCGATCCGCGAGCTCTTCGACGTGAAGCTCGACGAATTCGACCTGATCATCTTCGACCGCTACGAGCGGCGCGGCATCCTGCCGATGACCTATCTCGACAACATCGTGCGCTTCGTGAAGAAGGGCGGCGCCTTACTGGACTCCGCCGGACCCGGCTTCGGCACGCCCATGGGCCTCTACCGCACGCCGCTGGGCGCGATCCTGCCGGCAGAGCCCACGGGCCAGGTGTTCGAGCAGGGCTACAAGCCGCACGTGACCGACCAGGGCCTACGCCATCCCGTCACCGCTGACCTCCCCGGCGGCACCGGGCCCGACACCAAGGACCCACGCTGGGGCCGCTGGTTCCGTCACATCGAGGCGACGCCCAAGGAAGGCGCCTCCGTGATGAGCGGCGTCAACGGCGAGCCGCTCCTGCTGCTCAGCCGCGTCGGCGATGGCCGTGTGGCGCAGCTGCTCTCGGACCAGATGTGGCTCTGGACCCGCGGCTTCGAGGGCGGCGGCCCGCAGGCGGAGCTGCTGCGGCGCCTGGTCTATTGGCTGATGAAGGAGCCCGACCTCGAGGAGAACGCGCTGACCGCGCGGGTCGAGGGCAACCAGCTGCAGATCGCGCGGCAGTCGCTGGTGCCCGACGACAAGCCCGTGCGCGTCACCGGGCCCGACGGGGTTCCCCGCGACATCACACTGACGCCGGAGAGCGGCGGCCGCAGC
>DATEGF010000100.1:0-2171 GCA_035280245.1 Allostellaceae bacterium | reverse complement strand
GCGTTGCGAGCGCGTCGAAGGACGCACGATGCTAACTTTGAATTGGGGTGGCGTATTGTTGCGACAACAGATGCAGCAACTCGAAGTCGCCCTTGATGAGCGCCTCTTTCTTCGCACGACTCCAACCCTTGATCTGGCGCTCGTAGAAATATCCGTCAGGGTTTCGGCTCACGATCGGGCGTCCTTCGACGCGCTTCGCTTGCTCAGGATGAGGCGCATTGTGCGTGCCAAAGCCAGATCGCCTCATCGTCGCATCCCCTGCGCGCCGCGCGCGAGGCGGAGGAGCGCGTCGGAGCAGACGGCGTGGTCGGGGAAGCCAGTGGTCTTGCACTGCCGCTCGGCCTCGAGCAGCACGCTCAGCGCCATCGCGGCCCTGCGCGGCGGCCACTGGCGGAGCTCCCCGAGGAAACGCTCCTGGTGCTTGAAGAAGACCGGGGGTCGCAACGATTGCAACGCGGCGTCGGCGCTCATGCCGCCCGCGATCCGTGAGCCCGCGAGATGCAGCTTCTCGAAATGCCGCATCGCCGCCTTGACGATGCCGACCGCGCTCTCGCCTTCCTGAAAGGCGCGCTGGAGCGCCCGCTCGAGCGCCGCCGCATCGCCCTCGGCCGCGGCGAACACCGCGTCGTCGACGCTGAGCGCCGCGCTGTCGCCGACGCAAGCGATCGCGTCCTCGAGCCCGATCTTGCCGCCTTCGCCCGCATAGAGCGCAAGCTTCTCGAGCTCGGCGCGGCTCAAGCCCCGGTCACCGCCGAGCCGCGAGACCAGGTACTCGCGCGCGTCGGGCGCCGCGGTGATCTTGTGGCTCGCCAGCACCGCGGTCACGAGCGCCGCGAGCTCGCCCACGCCGTCGGCGTAACAGGGCACGGCGACGGCGTTCTTGGCGCTCTCGAAGGCGCGGCGGAGCGCCGAGCGTCCCGCGAGGTCGCCCGCCTCGGCGATCGCGACGCTGTCGCCGGCCGGTGGATCGCCGAGCAAGCCCGCGAATAATGCGCCCAGCGCGTCGCCCGCGTCCTTGATGCGTACGAGCCGGCGGCCGCCGGTGAAGCTCAGCGCCGCCATCTCGTCGTTGAGCCGCGCGGAATCGGACGCCAGCGCCGAGCCCGGCAGAGTCATCACGCGGAAGGGATCGTCGAGATCGGGCGCCACGGATTTCGCCAGGCTCTCCGCGCGCTCGCGTACGAGGCCGGCGTCGGGGCCGTAGACCAGGATCGCGCGCAGCTTGGGGTCGGGCTTGGCGATGTAGCCGGAGACGAACCCCTGGATTCGCGAGGCCGTGAGCTTCACGACGGAGCGGGCGGAGCGCGGTGCTTGCTCACATAGAGCTCGAGCCGCGTCAGGATGTCGTCGCCGATCTCGTGCACGGTGCGGTCCTCGGCGGTGTGCTGGGCGACGACGGTCGCGTAATCGTCGTTGAGGATGTCGTAGGAACTCACCGAATGCGTGATGCCTTTCAGCACCACCGCGTCATCCGATGGTCGTTTCATGTCTCTGAGGAAGAACTCCGCGGTCATCGTGACCTCGCTGCGAGACGCCGTGCCGTCCGCCCGGATGCCGATATCCTGGCGACCGCTCGTGAGCTGGACATCGAGGGTGTAGCGCGTCTCCACGCGCGAGCCGCGGGGATTGAGTCCGTCGCGGAGCGCGATCGCCAGCACCTGGCCCTGCCGATTCCGGATCGTATTCACCTTGATGGACGCGAGATCGGCGTCGAACCCGCTCCGAGCATGCCGAGCGTAAAGCGGATGGAAGCCGCAGCCTCCGAGCGCGAGGGCCACCAGGAGCAGACCGTGTCTAAACCACCACATTGACGATCCGGTTGGGCACGATGATGACCTTGCGAGGTGCGCGGCCATCGAGGTGCCGCGCCACCGTAGGCAATGCCAGCGCGGCGCTCTCGGCCGCCGCCGTCTCGGTATCCCGCGGCAGCTCGAGCGTACCGCGCAGCTTGCCGTTGACTTGGACAGCGATGGTGACGCGCTCCTCTGCCACCAGCGCGGGGTCCGCCACGGGCCAGCGCTCCTCGGCGAGCAAGGTCTGGTGGCCGAGTGCCGCCCAAAGCGCCTCGGCGAGGTGCGGCATCATCGGCGCGATCAGCTTGCACAGCACCTCGAGGGCCTCGCGCCGAGCCCGCATTGCGTCCGGACCGACGTCTTTGAAATCCTCGATGG